>JBQGFI010000479.1:0-7105 GCA_052040065.1 Marmoricola sp. | reverse complement strand
CGCACCGACGTCGACTACAACGGCTGGTGGATGTGCCTGATCCCCACCCGGGTCATCCGCGAGATCGGCCTCTCGATGCCGATGTTCATCAAGTGGGACGACGCGGAGTTCGGCCTGCGTGCCCGGGCCGCGGGCTACCCGACGGTGACCCTGCCCGGGTCGGCGGTCTGGCACGTCCCGTGGACCGAGAAGGACGACACCCTCGACTGGCAGGCCTACTTCCACGAGCGCAACCGCATCGTCACCGGCCTGCTGCACTCGCCGTACGACCGCGGTGGCCGGCTGGTGCTGGAAAGCCTGGAGAACCACGCCAAGCGCTTGGTCTCGATGCAGTACAGCACCGGCGAGGTCATCCTGCTGGCGCTGCAGGACGTCCTCGACGGACCGGAGCGGATGCACCGCGACCTGACGATGCGGCTCCAGGAGGTGCGTGAGCTGCGCTCGCGCTACCCCGACGGCCAGATGAGGTCCGACCTCGCCGAGTTCCCCGCGCCGCGGATGAAGCGGCCGCCCAAGCGCGGTCGCGACACCGGCTCGGTCTCCTCGCGCCTGGGCGTGCTCACCAAGGCCGCGCGCGGCATGGTGCGCCAGCTGTCCGCGCCCCGCGAGCTCGCGGCCTCGCACCCCGAGGCACTGATGCCGCACGTCGACCAGCGGTGGTGGCGGCTGGCGTCGATGGACTCCGCGGTCGTCTCGACGGCCGACGGCGGCAGCGCGTCGTGGTACCAGCGCGACCCGCAGGAGTTCCGCCAGCAGATGCGGCGCTCCGCCGCGCTCCACGCCGAGCTGCTGCGCGAGTGGCCCACGCTGGCGCGCCGCTACCGCGAGGCCGCGCCGGAGCTGGCCTCGCCCGAGCTGTGGAAGCAGACCTTCGAGGGCTTGGAGGACCAGGTGGGTCCGGGGGCGCTGCCGCCGAGATCCGGTGACTGAGGGCACCGAGACCTCGCTCACCCGGGAGGAGGTCCGAGCCGCGCGCCGCGCCCGTCGCGCCCGCAAGCAGGCCCGCCGCGAGGCGAGGGCGATGCCGGTGGTCGAGATGAAGGGCGAGCGGCTGACCCGCGTCGTCGACGCCGAGCTGGTCTCGCCGTCGCCGAAGGGCGGCATGCGCGAGGTCTTCCAGCAGTGGTACCTGCTCAAGCTGATCGTGCGTCGCCAGCTGGCCCAGCAGTACTCCGCCTCGCTGCTCGGGCTGATGTGGTCCTACGTGCAGCCGGCGCTGCGCTTCGTCGTCTACTACTTCGCCATCGGTCTGGTGCTGCAGATGCACCGGGACGTGCCGAACTTCGCGCTCCACCTCTTCGCCGGCATGGTCTTCGTGCACTACTTCGGAGAGACCTGGAACGGCGGCACCCGGTCGATCTGGTCCAACCGCGCGCTGGTGCAGAAGATGCGGATGCCGCGCGAGGTCTTCCCCGTCGCCGCGATGGTCACCGCGGCCTACCACACGCTGCCGCAGATGCTCGTGCTCGTCGTGGCCTGCGCGATCCTCGGGTGGACCCCGTCGTGGGCGGTGCTGGGCGCTCTCGCGCTCGGGATCTCGCTGATCGTGACCTTCGCGATGGCGATGGGACTGTTCTTCTCCGCGATCAACGTCTTCGCGCGCGACTTCCAGAACATCGTGGCCACGGTGATGCAGTTCATGCACTTCCTGGTGCCGATGATCTACCCCTTCGAGCGCATCTACGCCGCCCACGACTCCCACCGGTGGCTCTACGAGATCTATGTCGCCAACCCGGTCGCCCAGGGCGTGATGCTGATGCAGCGCGTCTTCTGGTACCCCACCGTCGACGAGAGCGAGCGTGCCGCGCTGGGGCAGTCCTTCCCGCCCGACCAGTGGGTGCGCGGGCTGATCACGCTCGCCATCTCGGTGGTGCTGCTGTGGCTGGCGCAGCGCTACTTCTCGAGGGTCGAGAACAAGTTCCCGGAGCGGCTCTGAGATGACCACGTCGATCCTGGTGGAGAACGCGAGCAAGCACTTCACCATGCAGTACCACCGCACGCTCAAGCAGATGGCGGTCGCGAGGATGAAGGGCATCCCGACCCACGAGCGCTTCACCGCCGTCAACGACGTCAGCTTCGAGGTGGAGCAGGGCGAGTCGATCGGCCTGATGGGGCTCAACGGCTCGGGCAAGAGCACGCTGCTCAAGCTCGTCAACGGCGTGATGCGACCCGACCAGGGCTCGCTGCGCACACGGGGGCGCATCGCCGGGCTGATCGCCAAGGGGGCGGGCTTCCACCCCCAGCTCACGGGGCGCGAGAACCTCTACCTCAACGGCGCGATCCTCGGCATGAGCGAGAAGGAGACCGCCGCGAAGTTCGACGAGATCGTGGAGTTCGCGGCGCTCGGCAAGTTCCTCGACACCCCGGTCTCGCACTACTCCTCGGGCATGTACGCACGCCTGGGCTTCTCGATCGCGGTGCACGTCGACGCCGACATCTTCCTGGCTGACGAGGTGCTCGCGGTCGGCGACCGGCCCTTCAAGCGCAAGTGCCTGGAGCGGATGCAGGAGATCCGTCGTCAGGGCACCACGATCTTCTACGTCAGCCACGCCGCGGCCTCGGTGCGCTCGATGTGCGACCGCGTGCTGGTCCTGGAGCAGGGGTCGCTGACCTACGACGGTCCCGTCGAGGAGGGCATCCGGCACCTCCACTACGACGACGACGGCGACAACGCCAGGTCCAAGGCGGTCGACGAGGAGCTCGGCGCCGACATCTGAGGCGCGCGGTTTCCCGCCACTGCGGGAAACACATTCGTGTAATTAGGGAATGCCCGTAAATACAGCATTGTAATTCGGGCATATTGGTTGCGGTCGGGCCTGTAACTGGTGTGAAAATTGGTTACTCGTGTGATTTTCCACTTCCCCCGCACCCCCCGGAGACACCTCCATGCGCTTCAGTCGTGCCCGCTACGTCACGGTGTGCCAGCAGTCGCTGGTCACGGCTGTGGTGCTGGCCGTGGCGGCCTCCGCTGCCGGCGTCAGGACCCTCGACATCGTGCCGACGCCGGGTGGCCCCGGCGGCCTCGGCGCCGCCGTGGTCGTCCCCGACGAGACCGTGCTCCGCGAGCGCGAGCTCGAGGCGACCGTGGAGACCGAGCCGGTCACCCCCCAGGTGCGCGAGGTCAAGGTCGACGCCGCGCCGGCCGTGCCGGACCAGCAGCGCACGGCGCCCGAGAGCGGGAGGCGGGGCTCGGAGCCGACCCGGGCGCCCAGCGGGGCGGCCAGCGAGCAGCCGAGCGAGGCGCCCAGCGAGGAGCCCAGTGCGCAGGAGGACGCGCACCTCGACGAGCACACGGCCGAGGGCAAGCGCGTGGTCGCGCAGTCGCAGCCCGAGCGGGTCGACGGCTACGCGACCGTCGGAGTCACGTGGAAGAGCGCGCCCGACGGCACGCAGTACGACGACCACGACATCACCGTGGAGCTGCGCAGCAAGGTCGACGGCGCCTGGTCGGCGTGGACCACGGCGGAGTACCACGACGAGCACGGTCCTGACGGGGACGAGGCCGCCCGGGCCGGCGAGCGCGCCGGCACCGACCCGGTCGTCATCGGTGAGGTGGAGCGGGTCCAGATGCGGGCCAGCACCGCCGACGGCACCGCGCCGCGCGACCTCGAGCTCGCCGTGGTCGACCCGGGCATCGGCGAGACGACCACCGAGGCCCCCGCCATCGACACCGGCGACCTCCCGCAGGCCGACACCGGCGACGGTGCGACGGGCGGTGCCGAGCAGGGCGAGCCGGAGGCGGCCGGGCGGTCCGCCGCCACGCCGGGTGCTGCGGAGGACACCGTCGAGCTGAGCGCCATGAAGGTCGCCGCCAAGCCGACGATCTACTCGCGGGCCCAGTGGGGTGCCAACGAGCGGCTGCGCGACTCCGGCTCCCTGCGCTACGGCACGATCAAGACCGGCTTCGTGCACCACACGGTCAACGCCAACAGCTACTCGCGCGCCGACGTGCCGGCGCTGCTGCGCGGCATCTACGCCTACCACACGCAGTCGCGGGGGTGGAGCGACATCGGCTACAACTTCCTGATCGACCGCTTCGGCCGCATCTGGGAGGGGCGCTATGGCGGCGTCGGCAAGGCGGTCGTGGGGGCGCACACCCTGGGGTACAACGAGTCCTCCTTCGCCGCCTCGGCCATCGGCAACTTCGACATCGCCGCGCCGCCGCAGGCCGTGGTGACCGCCAACGCCCGGCTCTTCGCCTGGAAGCTCTCGCTCGCGGGGATCCGGGCCGACGCGACCGGCCTGCGCGTCAACGGCAAGACCTTCCGCGCCATCAACGGCCACCGCGACGCGGGCTCCACCGCGTGCCCGGGCCGCTACCTCTACGCCAAGCTCGGCTCGATCCGTGCCGCGGCGAAGAGCGTGCAGGAGGCGGGAGGCGGCAGCGCGGAGCCCGCACCGACCCCCACGCCCACGCCCACGCCGACGCCGACCCCGGCCCCGCCGAGCGGCTTCGTCTCCCCGACGCAGGCGCCGATCACCTGGCACACGCAGCCGAGCGACGTGAAGCTGCCCTCGACGCGCAGCCTGATCGGCACGACGCACCCCGACGTGGTGGTCAAGCGCCAGGACGGGCTGATCCAGACGCTCGCCACGGGCGGCCAGGCGGGCTACACCACCAAGACGCGCACCGCCGGCAGCTGGGGCTCCAAGGACGTCGTCGTCGCCGTCGGCGACGTCACCGGCGACGGCAAGGGCGACGTGCTGACCCGCGACAGGCGGACCGGCGTCGTGCGCATCCACCGCGGCGACGGCAACGGCAAGGTCGCGCCCGCGGGCTTCAAGCGGACCACGCAGCTCGCCCGCGCCAAGCGCATCACCGCGGCCGGCGACTGGAGCGGCGACGGCAAGGCGGACCTGCTCGTGGTCACCTCGGGCAACGCGCTGCGGGTCTGGAACGGTCGGGGCGACGGCACCTTCACGCCGGGCGCCGTGCTGGCCAGGAGCTGGAACGGCTACGGCCAGGCGGTCGTGACCAAGGACCTGACCGGCGACGGGCGCGACGACGTCGTCACCGTCGACGCGTCCCGCCGCCTGGTGGTGCTGCCCGCCACCGCCTCGCGCGGACTCGGTGCGCCCGTCTCGCGCCGGGCGCTGGGGTCGGCCCCCCGGGCCATCACCGCGGCGCCGGGCACGGCCGGCGACCTCTCCGGCAACGGGATCGGCGGCGTCATGGTGCAGCTGGGCGGCGCGCGCCACTCCGTCGTGGTCGACGGCACCGGCCAGGGCGCGCTGAGCAGCTCCCGCTTCGGGCCCTACTCCGCCTCGGCCAACCTCGCGCGCCTGAGCGTCGGGCAGATGACCGGCTCCGAGCACGGCGACATGGTCGGGGTCAGCCCCGAGGGTCGCCGCCTCGTCGTGGTCTCGCACAACGGGCTGCGCAACACGCTGCCGCTGCGGAGCAGCAACCTGACGCTCCCGGGCGCCTCCCAGGTGCTCTCCGTGGGTGACTGGAACGGCGACGGCTACGGCGACATCGTGACCCGGGAGCAGGAGGGCGACCGGCTCAACCTGCGGCTCGGCAACAGCTCCGGTCGCTTCTCCTCGGCCAAGTCCCTCGGCGACGGCTGGAAGGGCTTCAGCCAGCTCGCGGCCGTGGGCGACATCAGCGGCGACGGGAGGCCGGACCTGGTGGGGGTCACCTCCGACGGTGCGGTCAGGGTCTTCCTCGGCGACGGCCAGCTCGGTCTGGCCGGGGTGAGGACCGCGCCGAAGAGCCTGCGCACCTTCAACATGGTCGGGTCGGGGACCTGGTCCCCGGCGGCCGCAGGCAGCCGCTACGCCAGCTCGGACGGCTCGTTCGTGCCCGCGGCCGGGGGCAGCGTCTCCCTGCGCGGCTACGACTGGGTCGTGGGTGCTGGCGACGTCGACGGCGACGGACGCCGTGACCTGATCGCGCGCGCCTCGGGCGGCAACCTGTGGCTGCTGCCGGGCGACGGCAAGGGCGTCGGCACGCGCCGCTTCCTCGGCGTCAACCTCGCGGGCTACAGCACCGGGGGCTGACCCGGCGCTCCGTGGGTCAGGTCGACCCGCTCCTGGCGGAGCCGGTCGTCCCAGCTGTCCGCGGCCGCGTGCCGCACGTAGACGACCGAGCCGTCGAGCAGGGGTGCCAGCAGGTCGGGCACGCCGTGCTCGTGGGCCGGGTGGGCGGTGGTGAGCAGGCGGCCGCCCTCGGGCTGCCCCAGCTCCGCGGCGCGGCTGAGCAGGGCCGACTGCGAGAGGGTCGCGTCGGCGTCACGCCAGGCGACCGTCTGTGGTCCCGGGGGCACCACGGGCACGTACACGTCGCTCTGGCCGGGCCACAGGTGGCCGTGGTCGAGGACGCCGGGCGGCAGCGGCTCGGGCGACGGCAGCGCGAAGGGGTGCAGGGCGCAGGCCACCACGCTGACCGCGCCGTCGGCGTACGTCGCCGCGCGGCCGACCTCGGTGACCACCACGTCGTGCGGCGTGCCGGGGTCGGTGGTGACGGCGAGGCCGGCCGCCCAGGCCCCGCCGAGGAGCACCGGCACCAGCCAGTGCTCGGGCAGGTCGACCAGCACGGTCGACTCCTCCGGCTCGAGGTCGAGCTCCTCGACCCACAGGTTGGCGTGCTTGGCGACCCAGTTGGCGTAGCTGGTGGCCGAGAGCTCGGTCCGCTCGCCGGTGGCGTCGTCGTAGTAGGTGACCAGCGGGGCGCCGGGCGCGTGCCGCAGCCGCGCGGCCAGCAGGTCGGGGAAGGTGGTGGGAGCAGCCATCGGTGTCCACGGTAGTGGGCGCACCTGCCAGCATGTGCGCGTGACCTCGACCCACGCCGACGACGCCCTCGCGCGGCTGCACGCCGTCGTCCCCGCCGGTGGAGCCGGCACCCGGCTCTGGCCGCTCTCGCGTGCCGCCCGCCCGAAGTTCCTGCTCGACCTGACCGGCGCCGGGCGCAGCCTGCTGCAGGGCACGGTCGACCGGCTGCGGCCGCTCGTGGACGACCGGCTGGTCGTGGTGACCGGAGCGGCGCACGAGCGCGCCGTGCGGCGCCAGCTCCCCGGCGTCGCGCAGGTGCTCGCCGAGCCGGCGCCGCGCGACTCGATGGCCGCGATCGGCTGGGCCGCGGCCGTGCTGGAGCGCCAGGACC
>JBQGFI010000478.1:0-2451 GCA_052040065.1 Marmoricola sp. | reverse complement strand
CGGCGCCACGACCGCGGGGCTGCGGCTGCGGTGCGACCAGGTCGGCGACGGCTACGCCACCTTCCCCCCGCCCGTGCGCGAGGCGCTGCTCCTGGCCGCCCGCGCCGAGGGCCTGGTGCTCGACCCCGTCTACACCGGCCGCGCCCTCGCCGGGCTCGCCGCCGCCGTGCGCGAGGGCGACGTACGCCGCGGCCAGCGCACGGTGCTGCTGCACACCGGCGGCCTGCCCGGCCTGCTCGGCTCCCCCGAGGCGCAGGCGTGGGCCGCCACGCTGTGGGGCACCCTGGCCCCGTGAGCGAGCTCCCTCCGGTCCGCGCCGCCTTCGCCGGCTTCTCCGACCACGACGTCGAGGTCGACGGCACCACCGTGCACGCCGTCGTGGGGGGCGACGGCCCGCCGGTGCTGCTGCTCCACGGCTATCCCCAGACCCACGTGATGTGGCACGCCGTGGCGCCGGCCCTGGCCGAGCACCACACGGTGGTCGCGGCCGACCTCCGGGGCTACGGCGACTCCGCCAAGCCCCACGGCGACGCCGCGCACGAGACCTACGGCAAGCGGGCCATGGCTGCCGACCAGGTGGGGCTGATGCGTGCGCTGGGCCACGAGCGCTTCGCCGTCGTGGGCCACGACCGCGGGGCCCGCGTCGCGCACCGGCTCTGTCTCGACCACCCCGACGCCGTCACGCGTGCCGCCGTGCTCGACATCGCCCCGACGCGGCACGTGCTGCACCACGTCGACCTCACCCTCGCCCGCAGCTACGAGCACTGGTTCTTCCTGGCCCAGGAGGGCGACCTGCCCGAGCGGATGATCGAGCCGGTCGCGGAGACCTACCTGCGCAGCAAGCTCGCGGCCTGGTCGGCCGACGGCGCCGTCTTCGAGCAGGGAGCCGTGGGCGAGTACGTCCGCTGCTTCGACGAGGCCTCGGTCCACGCCACCTGCGAGGACTACCGCGCCGGACTCACCAGCGACCTCGCCCTCGACGAGGCGTCGTACGACGAGGGCCGGCGCGTGGCCTGCCCGCTGCTCGTGCTCTGGGGCGCCCAGGGCCTGGTCGGCCGCGCCTACGACGTGCTCGACGTGTGGCGCTCCTACGCCGCCTCCCCCGACCTCGTCACCGGCCACGCCCTCGACTGCGGCCACTTCCTGCCCGAGGAGCGCCCCGAGGAGACGGTCAGGGCGCTGCGAGACTTCCTGGCATGACCACCGGACGTCCCACCGCCGTGCTCCTCGGCGGGCTCGCCGCCTTCCAGGCCGGCCTCGCGCTCGGCGCCCCGTGGGGGCGGGCGGCGTACGGCGGCCAGCACGCCGGCCAGCTCCCGCCCCGCCTGCGCACGGTGAGCGGGGTCGCGAGCGCGGCGTACGCCGTCACGGCGGTGGCACTCGCCTCCGACGCGACCAGTGAGCAGGTCCGGCGCGGCCTGCTGCGCGGGGTCGTCGGTCTCGTCGGCACCGGCACGCTGGCCAACGCCGCCTCGCGCTCGCCGCTCGAGCGCGCCGTGTGGACGCCGTACTGCGCCGTCACCGGCGCCCTCGCCCTCCGCGCCCTGAGGGGCTGAGCGCGACGACTCAGAGCGCGTGCGCGACCAGCCCCTCGTAGACGGGGAGCGCGTCGGCGTAGGCCTGCTGCAGCCGGGGCTCGTCGTCACCGGGCGGGGGCGGCGGGGGTGACATCGTGCCGAAGCCGGTGGTCCGCGCGGTCGACGCGTGCCACTCCTCCCACAGCTCCCACTCCGGGCGCATGCCCGGCTCCCAGGTGAGCGTCTCGGGCCGGTGGTCGAGACCGATCTGCTCGCACCAGCGCTCGACGACGGTGGCGGGGTCGTCGCAGAGCCGGTTGGCGTCGACGACCACGAGCGGCTGGCCGACCTCCTCGACCAGGTCCGCGGCCCGGCCGAGGTCCGGCCACCCGGTCTCGGCGTCGGTGAAGTCGGGCCACCGGCGCGCCAGCGAGCGCAGCGCGCCGGCGGGGTGGCGCACCAGGAAGGAGTTGCGGAAGCGCCCCAGCACGTCGGCGTCGAGCAGGTCGACGGCGTGGTAGGCCATGTCCTTGACGAAGACGGGCCGCTCCTCGGCCGCCTCCTCGATCTCGTCGAGCACCTCGCGGGCCGCACTGTGCGGGATCGTCTCGGCGTACCGCCGCGAGTGCCGGTCGGGACCGAAGTAGTACGACCGTGAGAACGGCTCGTCGAAGACGGTGTGGTCACCCCGCTCGCTCACCATCCGCTCGAACGACGTCGAGACCGAGCGCGGCACGCTCCACAGCACGAGGATGGGGTAACTCACGCGACTAAGTCTGTCTCAGCGCTCAGGTGGGTCCGGTCTGGCGGCAATGTCACTGGTCAACCAGTGAGTTGGCCACTTCGCCATGGGTGTGTCCTTGGCGAAGTGGCAGAGTCACTGGCTAACCCGTGACGTTGCCGCCACGACGACCGCAAGCGACCCGCGCCGAGC
>JBQGFI010000477.1:0-6920 GCA_052040065.1 Marmoricola sp. | reverse complement strand
AACCGGGTAAGGCCCCCAGTAGACGACTGGGTTGATAGGCCGGAGGTGTACAGCAGTAATGCCCAGCCGACCGGTACTAATAGGCCGAGGGCTTGTCCCTCAAAGATGTTGCGCGTCCACTGTGTGGTTCCCGAGTTACGGTCGGGAGCCAGATCCCCTGCAAGGGGGAGCTGTCTGATCTAACTCCATAGAGTTTCGGCGGCCATAGCGAAGGGGAAATACCCGGCTCCATTCCGAACCCGGAAGTCAAGCCCTTCAGCGCCGATGGTACTGCGACCGGGAGGTCGTGGGAGAGTAGGACGTCGCCGGACAATTCTTAGGCTGAGGGCCGTTCCGTCAAGGAGCGGCCCTCAGTCGTTTTCGTGTATCTGTTGAGTAGTCGTGTGTGGAGCAGGAGAGGTGCGAGGTCGTGGCGGAGTCCCGAGGCGGAGGTCAGCAGCGTGGTGGCCAGGGGGGTCGCGACTCCCGTGGTGGACGTGACGGCGATCGTCGTGGCGGTGCCGGCCGTGCGGGCCGCGGTGGTCCGCCGGAGCGGGGTCGCGGCGAGCGCCGAGGTGACTGGAAGGGTCGCAGCCGCGACGACGCCGTGTCCCGCACCGAGTCGCAGGCGCGCTACGACGGTCCCGAGATCCCCGAGCACGTGACGGGCAAGGAGCTCGACCGCTCCTTGGCCTCCCAGCTGCGCTCGCTGCCCGACAAGCTCGCGCTGCGGGTCGCGCGTCACCTGGTCGCCGCGGGCGAGCTGATCGACAGTGATCCTCGCACCGCCTACGAGCACACCCTCGCCGCGCGGGCGCGGGCCAGTCGCCTCGCGGTCGTCCGCGAGGCGGTCGGCGAGGCGGCGTACGCCGCGGGGGAGTACGCCGAGGCACTCACCGAGCTCCGCGCGGCCAAGCGCATGAACGGCGCCCAGGACTACGTGGCGATCATCGCCGACTGCGAGCGTGCCCTCGGCAAGCCCGACAAGGCGCTCGCGACCGTGCGCAACGCGCCGCGCGAGAAGCTCGCGCCGCCGCTGCTCGCGGAGCTCACCATCGTGGAGGCGGGCGCACGACGTGACCGCGGCGAGCTCGACGCCGCGCTGCGGACGCTGGAGCACGCCCCGCTGATGTCGAAGTCGCGCGAGCCCTGGGTCGCGCGGCTGCGCTACGCGTACGCCGACGCCCTGGTCGAGGCGGGGCGCACGTCGGACGCGCTCACCTGGTTCCACCGCACCGAGGCCGTCGACCCCGAGGGGGCGACCGACGCGGGTGACCGCGCCCGTCAGCTGGAGCGCGAGGAGCCGCGGGCGTGAGTCGCCTGGGCGCGACGACGTCGGCGCTGCAGGAGGGCCACGACGTCGCGGTGCTCGACCTCGACGGCGTGGTCTACCGCAGCGGGGAGGCGGTGCCCCACGCGGCGGAGTCGCTCAACGCGGCTCAGGCGGCAGGCATGCACCTGGCCTTCGTCACCAACAACGCCTCGCGCACGCCGCAGACCGTGGGGGAGCACCTGCGCTCCCTGGGCGTGGAGGCCTCCGACGACGATGTCGTCACCAGCGCCCAGGCCGCGGCCTCGCTGCTGGCGCGCGACCTCCCGGCCGGCAGCCCCGTGCTGCTCCTGGGGGGCGACGGCCTCGACCAGGCGCTTCGCGAGCGCGGTCTGCGGCCGGTGACCTCGTTGGAGGACGCCCCCGTCGCGGTCGTGCAGGGCTACGGCCCCGACGTGCCGTGGCGCCGGATCTCCCTGGGTGCCCAGCTGGTGGCCGAGGGACTGCCGTGGGTGGCCAGCAACACCGACCTCACCATCCCGACGGCGCGCGGGATCGCGCCGGGCAACGGCGCGCTGGTCGACATGGTGGCGCGCTTCGCCGGGCGCGAGCCTCGCGTGGCGGGCAAGCCCGAGCGGCCGCTCTTCGAGGAGACCCTGGACCGGGTCGGTGGCGAGCGCCCGCTGGTGGTGGGCGACCGTCTCGACACCGACATCGAGGGCGCGGTCACCCTGGGGTGGCCCAGCCTGCTGGTGCTCACGGGCGTCACGGGGCTGCCCGAGCTGGTGGGCGCCGCGCCCCCGTGCCGCCCGACGTACGTCGCGGCGGACCTGCGGGCGCTGGCCGAGCCGCAGCCGGCCCCCGAGACCGACGAGGGCGAGACCACGCTGGGCGGCTGGACGGCGAGGGTCGACGACGGGCGCCTGGTGGTCGAGGGCCGGGGTGACGCTGCCGACTGGTGGCGCGTCGCCGCCGACGCGGCGTGGCACCACCTCGACACGCACGGCGAGCCTGTCGCCACCGACGGCGTCCGTCCGCCCGGGTAGCGTGCAGGGCATGAGCGAGCTGCCCACCGATCAGCCGACGGTCGCCGTCCCCGCCGGCGACGACCTCGCCGAGCTGCTGAGCCCGCTGCAGGGCCTCGACGAGCGCCCGGTCTCCGAGCACGTGTCGTCCTTCGAGGAGGTCCACGCCGGGCTGCGCCGCGTGCTCGCGGGCGAGGACGTCCGGCCGCAGGGCTGAGCGTGGCGCCACGTCGCCTGCGGCTCGACGCCGAGCTGGTGCGCCGGGGCCTGGCGCGCTCGCGCGAGCACGCCTCGCAGCTGATCGCCGCGGGCCGCGTGACGGTCAACAAGGAGGTCGCGCGCAAGCCGGCCACGGGAGTGACCACCGACGCCGACCTGGTCGTGCGCGCCGACACCTCGTCGCCCGACTACGCCAGCCGCGGCGGCCACAAGCTCGCCGGTGCCCTGGCGGCGTTCGGGCCGCTCGGGCTGGAGGTCGCCGGTCGTCGCTGCCTCGATGCCGGAGCCTCCACCGGAGGCTTCACCGACGTGCTGCTGCGGGCCGGTGCCCGGGAGGTGGTCGCGGTCGACGTCGGCTACGGCCAGCTGGTCTGGCGGCTGCAGGACGACCCCCGGGTGCGCGTCGTCGACCGCACCAACGTGCGTGACCTCGACCTCGAGCGCACCGGCGGCCCCGTCGGGGTCGTCGTGGGGGACCTGTCCTTCATCTCCCTCACGCTGGTGCTCCCCGCGCTGCTGGGGGTGACCAGCCCCGACGGCGACCTCGCCCTGATGGTCAAGCCGCAGTTCGAGGTCGGCAAGGAGCGGCTCGGCAAGGGCGGCGTGGTGCGCGACGCGGGGCTGCGCGCCGAGGCGGTCGGCTCGGTCGTCGCCGCGGCGGCCGCGAGCGGCTGGGGGGCCCGGGCGGTGGCGACCAGCCCGTTGCCGGGGCCGTCGGGCAACGTGGAGTTCTTCGTGTGGCTGCGCCACGGCGCCGGCAGCCTGACCGACGCCGACATCTCCGCCGAGGTGGCGCGTGCCGCCTCGTTGACGGACCCGGGTGAGAGGGTGTGAGGGTGACGACGACGCCGGCCGACCCCGACCAGGCAGTACGCCGCATCCTGGTCGTCGCCCACGCCGGCCGTGCCGAGGCGCGCGACGTCGCGCGCGACGTCGTCACCTCCCTGCTCGGCCACGGCCTCGTCGTCCGGATGCTCGAGGACGAGGCCAAGGAGGTCGAGCTGCCGCCCGGCGCCGTCGTCGAGACGGTCACCGCCGACACGGTGGGCGCCGAGGAGTGCGAGCTGGCGCTCGTGATCGGCGGCGACGGCACCATCCTGCGCGCCGGTGAGCTGATCCACGGCACCCGCACCCCGGTGCTCGGCCTCAACCTGGGCCACGTCGGCTTCCTGGCCGAGGCCGAGAGCGAGGAGGTCGACACCGTCATCGAGCGCGTGGTCGCGCGCGAGTGGACGAGCGAGGACCGGCTCACGCTCGAGGTGTCGGTCTACCGCGACAAGGAGCTGGTCGAGACGACGTGGGCGCTCAACGAGGCCAGCGTCGAGAAGGCCGCGCGGTCGCGGATGCTCGAGGTCGTCGTCGAGGTCGACGGCCGGCCGGTGAGCCGCTTCGGCTGCGACGGCATCGTCTGTGCCACCCCGACGGGGTCGACGGCCTACAACTTCAGCGCCGGCGGCCCCGTGGTCTGGCCCGAGGTCGAGGCCCTGCTGCTGGTCCCGATCAGTGCGCACGCGCTCTTCGCGCGTCCGATGGTGGTGGCACCGACCTCGACGCTGGCCGTCGAGGTGCTTCCCCGCACCGAGGGGGCCGGGGTGCTCTGGGCCGACGGGCGGCGCACGGTCGACCTGCCGCCCGGCGCCCGCATCGAGGTACGCCGCGGCAGCGTGCCGCTGCGCCTGGCCCGGCTGCACACCGCCCCCTTCACCGACCGGCTGGTCGCCAAGTTCGGCCTCTCCGTCGAGGGCTGGCGAGGCGCCGCGGAGCGTCGGCGGCGGCAGCAGGAGGCCGAGGTGGACTCGTGATCGAGGAGATCAGGATCAGCTCGCTGGGCGTGATCGACGAGTCGGTGCTCGAGCTGGGCCCGGGCCTGAGCGTCATCACCGGTGAGACCGGCGCGGGCAAGACGATGCTGGTGACGGCCCTGGGGCTGCTGCTCGGCGGCCGGGCCGACTCCGGACGCGTGCGCAGCGGCCGCAAGGCGGCGCGCGTCGAGGGCGTGGTGGCGGCCGCCCCGGTCGCCTCTCTGGTGGCGGAGCACGGTGCCGAGACCGAGTCCGGCTCGGTGCTGCTGGCTCGGCAGGTCTCGGCCGAGGGGCGCTCGCGCGCCTACCTCGGCGGTGCCGCCGTGCCCGCGGGGGTGCTGGCGAGCGCGGGGGAGGCACTGGTCGCCGTGCACGGACAGTCCGACCAGCACCGGCTGCTGCGGCCCGAGGCCCAGCGCGAGGCGCTCGACGCCTTCGCGGGTGCGCCGCTGGTGCCGGTGGCCGAGCGCTACCGCGCGGCGTACGTCCGGCTGCGCGAGGTCGAGCAGGAGCTGCGCGAGGTGCTCGGCTCGGCGCGGGAGCGGGCCCGCGAGGCCGACGTGCTGCGCCTGGGCCTGGAGGAGGTCGAGGCGGTCGAGCCGCGTCCCGGCGAGGACGCCGAGCTGGCCGCCGAGGAGACACGGCTCGGCTTCGCCGACGAGCTGCGCACCGCCGCCGAGACCGCCCGCGAGGCGCTCTCGGCCGAGCACGGCGGCCCCGACGCCCTCGCCACGGTCTCGGCCGCCCGACGCGCGCTGGAGTCGGTGCGCGAGCACGACCCTCGCG
This sequence comes from Marmoricola sp., assembly GCA_052040065.1. Lineage (GTDB taxonomy): Bacteria > Actinomycetota > Actinomycetes > Propionibacteriales > Nocardioidaceae > Marmoricola. The sequence goes on along the minus strand of JBQGFI010000477.1, from coordinate 1,839 downwards.
TGGGCGAGCTCTCCGACCGTGTCGCGGAGGTCAGCTACCTGCTCTCCGACGTGGCGGCCGACGTCGCGTCCTACGCCTCCTCCGTCGACACCGACCCGGCGCGGCTGGCCGGGGTCTCCGAGCGCCGCGCGGCGTTGACGGCGCTGCAGCGCAAGTACGGCGACACCGTCGACGAGGTGCTGGCCTGGGCCGAGGAGGCCGCGGCACGGCTGCTGCAGCTCGACACCTCCGACGAGCGGGTCGAGGGCCTGCGCGCCGAGCGGCGCGAGCTGCGCGCCGGGCTGGCCACCGACGCCGTCGCGCTCTCCACGCTGCGCCAGGAGGCCGCCTCGAGGCTGGGGGCGCGGGTGACCAGCGAGCTGCACAGCCTCTCGATGCCGCACGCGCAGGTGGAGGCCAGGATCTCGCGCAGTGCCGACGAGCGCGGCCTGGAGGTCGACGGCGAGACCGTCGCCTTCGGCCCCCACGGCATCGACGAGGTCGAGCTGCTGCTCGCCGCCAACACCGGCTCCGACCTGCGAGCGCTCGGCAAGGGCGCCTCGGGGGGCGAGCTCTCCCGGGTGATGCTGGCGGTCGAGGTCTGCCTGGCCGAGACGCGGCCGGTGCCCACCTTCGTCTTCGACGAGGTCGACGCCGGCGTGGGGGGCAAGGCCGCGGTCGAGATCGGACGCCGCCTCGCCGCCCTGGCCCGGCACTCGCAGGTGCTCGTGGTGACGCACCTGCCCCAGGTGGCGGCCTTCGCCGACCGCCACGTGGTGGTGCGCAAGTCCAGCGACGGCTCGGTCACCACCTCCGGCCTGGAGCTGCTCGACGACGTGGGGCGGGTGCGCGAGCTCTCCCGGATGCTGGCCGGCCTGGAGGCCTCCGACTCCGCGATGGCCCACGCCGAGGAGCTGCTGGAGATGGCCCGACGCGCCTAGCGGGCGTGCGGCACGCGCGGGCGGCGCGGTGCGGCGTACGTGCTCGGCCGAAAAGCCTGTTAGGCTCGAACCCCGTGGAGATGGACGTAGATCGAGCCCACGGGGAGCCTCGTTGGTAGCCGCGCAGCCGACCAAGCACGTGTTCGTGACCGGAGGCGTCGCGTCGTCCCTGGGCAAGGGGCTGACCGCCTCGAGCCTGGGTCGGCTGCTCCGCTCCCGCGGCCTGCGCGTGACCATGCAGAAGCTGGATCCCTACCTCAACGTGGATCCCGGGACGATGAACCCCTTCCAGCACGGCGAGGTCTTCGTCACCAACGACGGGGCGGAGACCGACCTCGACGTCGGTCACTACGAGCGCTTCCTCGACACCGACCTCGGCCAGATCGCCAACGTCACCACCGGGCAGGTCTACAGCTCGGTGATCGCCCGCGAGCGGCGCGGTGACTACCTCGGCGACACCGTGCAGGTGATCCCGCACATCACCAATGAGATCAAGGACCGCATGCTCTAGATGGGCTGCGACGATGTCGACCTCGTGATCCACGAGATCGGCGGCACGGTGGGCGACATCGAGAGCCAGCCGTTCCTGGAGTCCGCGCGCCAGGTGCGCCAGGAGGTGGGCCGGTCCAACGTCTTCTTCCTGCACGTCTCGCTCGTGCCGTACATCGGGCCGAGCGGCGAGCTCAAGACCAAGCCGACGCAGCACTCGGTGGCCGCGCTGCGCTCGATCGGCATCCAGCCCGATGCCATCGTCTGCCGCTCCGACCGCGAGATCCCCGAGTCGGTCAAGCGCAAGATCTCGCTCATGTGCGACGTCGACACCGAGGCCGTCGTCACCGCCAGCGACGCCGCGTCGATCTACGACATCCCGAAGGTGGTGCACCGCGAGGGCCTCGACGCCTACGTCGTGCGCCGTCTC
>JBQGFI010000476.1:0-34919 GCA_052040065.1 Marmoricola sp. | reverse complement strand
CTTCGGCAGCGACTTCCCGACCATCCCCTACCCCTACCGGGAGCAGGTCGAGGGTGTCGTGGGCCTGCGCGAGCGACACCCGCGGCTCGACGACGCGTGGCTGCGCCGGGTGCTGTGGCACAACGGCGCCGAGCTCTTCGGCCTCAGCACCAGCGCCTGACGCCCGTCGGGCTCACGTCGCGGTCGCGCAGCACCACGGGGAGCCGGTCGCCGTGGCGCCGGCAGGTGCGGGAGAAGTCGCGACGGCGGTACTCGATCGCCAGCACGCGGCGCCCGTAGTGGCGGGTGTACGCCGCGCACTCGCGGTAGCGCCCGCACTCCTCGGCCACGGCGAAGTCGAAGCCGACCCGACGTCCGTCGAGGCCGGCGAGGTTCTTCTGGCCGACGGCGAGACCGGCGCGGTGCGCCCGGGCGGTCAGCAGCCGGGCGAGGGCGAGGGCGTGGCGCCGCTCCAGCAGCCCGTGGCTGCGGGTGTAGGAGTCGAGGTTGTCGAGCTCGACCGCCTCGTAGCCGCGGCGGCCGCAGCGGTCGATCCAGCGCCCGACGACGGCGGCGAGCCGGGCGCGCTTGCGGGTCGTCCGCAGGTCGAGCAGCCACTCGCCCCAGGCGCCGTCGACCACGGGCCGGCCGCGGTGCTGCAGCACCAGGCCCCACCGGTCGCGCCAGAAGCGCCTCTCGTCGGGCTGGGTCTGGAAGGCGTTGACGTAGCAGACGTCGTAGCGCCCCGCGGGCCGTGCCCTGCGGTCGCGCACCACGATGCCGACGTGGCCGGGGACGTCGCGCACGCCGCCGAGCTGGTAGTCGACGTCGGTCCCGACCGGCAGCGGCGCGACGTCGGGCGCGGAAGCGGAGGCAGGCACGGCCGGTCCGAGCAGCGTCAGGGCGAGGAGCAGCGCGACCAGCGACCCGGGGCGGCGTACCACCGGTCCAGCCTAGGACGGCGACCGGAATGCCGTGGGCGGTCCGGGTCGTTACACTGGCCGAGACAACTCAAGAGGGGCTGATTGGTTTCGACTGGGGACGTTGGTCCCAGGAGAAGCGGGTCGAGAAGCCAGCGTCATCTCGTAAACGATCGCTGGAACCCATAAGTGCCGACTCCAATCGCACTGACTTCGAACTCGCTGCCTGAGCAGTGATCGGAGCGTCAGACCGGGCATCTGCCCTCGTCCCGGACCCTGACGTCATCTAGAGGGCTTGCTGACCACTCTCTGTCAGGAGGGGTGGTCGGGACTCAATCCTGACTGAGCCCGTCGGCGACCTGTTCGTGGGAGCGCCGGGGCCGAGAAAAGCGACATCACGAACTGCACCCGGAGAAGACCTGGCACGGCGCTCTAGGACGCGGGTTCGATTCCCGCCAGCTCCACCAGCCCTCGCACGATCGGGGAGGATCCCGGGCACCAGGTGCCGGAGATCCTCCCCGATCGTCGTCTCGTGGCGTCGCGGCTACCTCTTCTGGCGCCGGCTGCCGCCGTGCCAGTCCTCCTGCGCCCCGACCTCGCCCTGCGCGACACCGAGGCCGCGCAGCTGCGGGAGCTCGCGCAGGCTGCGCTTGAGCTCGGCGAAGCCGGGGAAGCCGGCCAGGCCGACCACGTGCTCCCACAGGCGGACGGCGTCGTCGGGCTCCGGCAGGCGCGAGATCACCGGGCCGAAGAAGGCGAGGCCGTCGGGCGGCTGCACGTGCAGGATCGGCGTGCCGACGTCCTTGCCGGTGAGCGCGAGCGCCTCGTCGGTCTCGGCCCGCAGCGCCTCGTCGCGGGCTCCCTCCTCGAGGGCGTCGACCAGGTCCACCGGCAGGCCGACCTCCTCGAGCGCGGGTGCGAGGAAGTCCGCCGTGCCGCGGACGTCGGGCGCACCGGCCGCGGGCCTCGGCAGCGGGTCGGACTCGAAGATCCGCGCACCCAGCGCGGCGTAGAGCGGCCCGACGGCCTCGCGACCGTGCTCCTCGCGGACGCGGTGCAGCACGCGGAGCAGGCGCAGGCCCGCGGTGTGGCCGGCCTCGTACTCCGGCGGGAAGTGGCTCTCGTAGTCGACCTCGGCGTTGAGGATCCGCAGCGAGATGAAGCGCCAGTCGACCACGTAGTCGCGCTGGTCCTGCACCAGCCGCACCCACTGGCTGGTCATCCACGCGAAGGGGCACACGGGGTCGAGGTAGAAGTGCAGGTCGGCGTCGCTCACCCCGACCTCGTACCCGACCGGGGCGCTGCCGACCCCGGGCTAGCGCCGCAGCACGCGGCGGGCCAGGGTGTTGCCGACGAGCTGCACCACCTGCACGAGCGCCACGATGATGAGCACCGCGGTCCAGGTGACGACGGTGTCGAACTGGCGGTAGCCGTACTGCAGCGCGAAGTTGCCCAGCCCCCCGCCGCCGATGACCCCGGCGATGGCCGACATGTCGACCAGGGCGACGAAGACGAAGGTGTAGCCCAGGATCAGCGGGCCGAGCGCCTCGGGGATGAGCACCGTCCGGATGATCCGCGGGCGGCTGGCGCCCACGGAGCGGGCCGCCTCGATCACGCCGGGGTCGACGGTCACGAGGTTCTGCTCCACGATCCGGCTGATGCCGAACGCCGCGGCGAGGGTGAGCGCGAAGATGATCGCGCGGTTGCCGATGCCGATGCCCACGACGACGCGCGCCAGCGGCTGCACCGCGGCGATGAAGATGACGAAGGGGATGGGTCGGAAGAAGTTGACGAAGACGTTGAGGACGGCGTTGGCCACGCGGCTCTCGTAGAGGCCGCCGCGCCGGGTGACGTAGAGCGCCAGGCCGAGCAGCAGGCCGAGCAGGCCGCCCAGGACCAGGGTGATCGCGACGATGTAGAGGGTCTCGTACGTCGACTGCCACACCAGCGGCCAGAGCTGGGAGAGGTTGGTGTCGAGGTCCATCAGCCGAGCTCCTTGGTGGGCACGAGGTCCTGCACGTCCCGGATGGCCGCCTCGACGGCGGCGGGGACGCCGTCCAGGGCCAGGGTGAGGTTGCCGAAGGTGTCGCCCTGCACCTCCTCGATGCCGCCGTAGACCAGCTCGAAGCGGACGTCGTGGCGCAGCAGCCGGCCGAAGACCTCCGACTGGCGCACGTCGTGCCCGCGGAAGGACAGCTTGACGAAGCGGCCGGGGTGGCGCTCCCGCAGCGCGGCGAGGGTCTCCGCGTCGGGCTCGTCGTCGACGATGGTGCCCACGAAGCGGCGGGTGACCGGGCGCTGGGGCTCGGAGAGCACGTCGAGCACGCGCCCCTCCTCGACCACGCGCCCGGCCTCCATCACCACGACCCGGTGGGCCAGCGAGCGGACGACCTCCATCTCGTGGGTGATGACCACGATCGTGATGCCCAGCTCCCGGTTGACGCGCCGCAGCAGCGCCAGGACCTCCTCGGTCGTCTCCGGGTCGAGGGCGCTGGTCGACTCGTCGGCCAGCAGCAGCGACGGGGAGGTGGCCAGGGCCCGGGCGATGCCGACCCGCTGCTTCTGCCCGCCGGAGAGCTGGTCGGGGTAGCTGTGGGCCTTGTCCGCCAGCCCCACGAAGTGCAGCAGGTCGGAGACGCGCTGGTGCTGCTCCTGGCGGGGTACGCCGGCGACCTCGAGCGGGTAGGCGATGTTGCCCCACGCCGTGCGCGAGCTGAACAGGTTGAACTGCTGGAAGATCATGCCGATCCCCAGCCGCACCTGTCGCAGCTCGCGCTCGCGCAGCGTCGTGATCTCCTGCCCGTCGACCCGCACGCTGCCCGACGTGGTGCTCTCGAGCGCGTTGATGAGGCGCACGAGCGTCGACTTGCCGGCCCCCGAGTAGCCGACGATGCCGACGATCTCGCCCGCCTCCACGGTCAGGTCGACACCGCGGACCGCCTCGACCGCCTGACCGCCCCGGACGGCCGGGAAGGTCTTGCGGACGTCGCGCAGCTCCAGCAGCGCCACGACTACTGCCGCGCCTCGGTGTCGGCCTGCACGCGGTCGAGCGCCTCCTGCAGCTCGGCCTGCGGCACCGTGGCGAACTCCGCCGTCCCGCCCGAGACCTCGTCGACGCCGTCGAGCACGGCCTGGGTCTCCTGGTAGATCCGCACCAGCTTCTGCAGCGTCGGGTCGTCCTTGTCCTCGGCCTTGACGGCGAAGACGTTGACGTAGGGGAGCGCGCTGGGGTCCGAGGCGTCGTCGGTGGCGATCGCGTCGTCGAACTCCAGGCCGGCCTTCTCCACGAAGTCGTTGTTGATGACGGCGGCGGTGACGTCGGGCAGCGAGGTGGGCGTGAGGTCGGCCTTGATGGCCTTGACCTGCACCTTCGAGGCGCCCTCGTCGATGTCCGCGATGGTCGAGTAGATGCTGCCGCCGCCCTCGAGCTCGATGAGCCCGGCCGACTGCAGGAGGAGCAGGCCACGCGCTTGGTTGCTGTCGTCGTCGGGCACCACCACGGTGTCGCCCTGCTGGATCTCCTCGACGGAGTCGACCTCGCTGGAGTAGAGCGCGAGCGGGTAGATCGCGGTCGAGCCGAGCGGCACGAGGTCCTCGTCGTTGGCGACGTTGTACTCCGAGAGGTACACCAGGTGCTGGAACTGGTTGACGTCGAGCTCGCCCTCGCTCAGCGCCGGGTTGGGCTGGGTGTAGTCGGCGAAGTCGGTGACCTCGAGGTCGATGCCCTCCTCGGCGGCCGCGTCGGTGAGCACCTGCCAGTAGGGGTCGCTCGCGCCGACGGTGCCGAGGGTGACCTTGGTGGTCTCCTGGCCGTCGGCGGCCGCTCCGTCGCCGTCCCGGCCGAGGAACCAGACGGTGCCGGCGATGACGAGGGCGACGACGACGGCGACGGCGAGGACGACGGGGGTCCTGCTGCGCTCGGGGGGTGCGATCTGCGGGTGCTGCTCGGACATGGTGGGGCCTCTCGGTTCAGGGGGGAGCGCTGGGGCGCGCGGTGCTTCCTGGTGTCGCGTCGGCGGGGACGCCGGGGCGGGTCCTGGGCTCAGCCAGGACCCGGACGACACGCCACGCCATTAAGACGAGCATGTCCATGCACAAACTCAGGAATCACCTGCACGACACTAGGTGGCGCAACGCCGCCGACTCCACTCCGTCTGCCCGCCACGGGGTGTGTCGTTGCTCACCGCGACCTCGGCCGTCGTCGTGGAGGTGCCCCACGGCAGCCACGCAGTAGGGTGCCCGGGTCCGTCGCGGTCGTGGGAAGGCGGGTCCGACATGGCGTCGTCACCGCAGAGCCAGGAGCAGCTCGAGGCTGCCTTCGCCCGGCTCCGCGAGGTCGTCGAGCCCTTCATGGGCGCGTGCCGCGTGAAGACCGACGACCCCGGCTCGCTCTACCTGGAGACCCGCGCGTCGAAGCCCGAGATGTTCAGCGCCGTCAGCCTGCGGAAGTCGGCCGTGTCCTTCCACTACATGCCGGTCTACGTCGACCCCGGCTCCCTCGAGGGGATCTCCGAGGAGCTGCGTCGGCGGATGCAGGGCAAGTCGTGCTTCAACTTCAAGCGCCCCGACGACCCGGCGATCGAGGAGCTCGAGGCGCTGGTGGGGCGCACGGCCGCCGGCTTCCTCGACGCACCCGCCGGCTGAGTCTCAAGGGGCGATCCCGATCCCCGGCACCCGGCTCCACCGACGCTCGTCCCGCTGGCTGAGCGCCGGCCAGCGGCGGCCACCGGGTCGCGGCTCCACGCGGCCGGCGTAGGAGCCGGGACGGTACGACGGGTCGACGAAGCAGCCGGTCCCGTACGTCGCGTCGGCCCGCGCGCAGCCCCGGGCGACGGCGGTCGGCGTGGGCTTGCGCCCGCTCCCGGTCCACCGGGCGAGGGCGCGCACGGCGGCGGCGTACCCCGAGTCGCTGAGCGCGCTGTGCTCGCTCTCGCGGGTGAAGACCTGCACCAGCGAGCGCGCCGTGCCGGCCCCCTGGCGCGTCGCCCGGTAGGCCGACTCGTGCTCCACGAAGGCGGTCGGGTCGTCGATCGCGTGCAGCGTCAGCGTGGGCAGGGTCGTCGCCCCCGTCAGGTCGCTGTCCCACGACAGGTCACGACGCGCGGAGCGGTCGGGGGAGAAGCGCTCGACCCCGCGGTTGAGCGCCCGGTCGTCGTGCGAGCCGGAGTAGCGCACGCCCCGGTTGCCGAAGGGGTTGCGCCCGTCGAGGCGCTCGGTGACGAGGTCGCGGAAGGTGAAGACCGAGAAGCGCAGGTGCGACTCCAGGGTGCGCTCCGGGATCCGGGTCACCGCCAGGATGTCGTCGAGGTTGCGCTGCTGCCGGGCGGTCCGCTCGGAGGGCGCGGAGGCGTAGCCGGTGCACTCCTGGAGGCGGCTGCGCAAGCCGGCGCTGGTCAGCGTGGAGCCGGGGCGAAGGCCCTGCCACAGCGGGTACTGCGGCTCCGAGGGGCGCGGCAGGTTGCGGCAGTAGTACTGGTAGACCACGCGGAGGTCGACGCGGTAGTCGTAGCCGCGGGTGCCCCCGCCGAGCACGCCGTTGGTGAGCAGCACGCCGTCGTAGGCCCGGGGCCGGGTCTCGGCCAGCTTGGCGGCGACATCGCCGCCCCATGACTGACCGTGCAGCAGCGTGCGGTCCGGGCGCCGGACCTCGCGGACGAAGGCGCGCCTGGCCGACTCGGTGTCGGCGACCGCCATGCGGACGCCGTAGCCGCCCCGGCGGTAGGTCGACCCGACCCACGCGTAGCCCTCCCGGACCATCACCGACCAGCGGTCGAGGTCCTCGAGGCTGCGCGAGGCGTCGACCGGGTCGTCGAGGTCGGGACCGCCGTGCGCGTGGACGACGAGGTCGCCGTTCCAGTCGTGCGGCACGGCGATGGCGTAGTGGGCTCCGGCGGCGTCGCGCCCGGTGAGGCAGTCGGCCACCGCGGCAACCCGCTCCGGGCAGGGCGTGGCGACGGCTCCGTCGGCGTCGGACGCCTGGGTCGGCGCGACCAGGCCGGCGAGGAGCCCTGCCACGGCGAGGGCTGCGGTGGTGGTGCGTGAGAGCGTGCGGTGCATCCGTCCTCCTGCGGGTGAGTGGCGCGGGAGCGCCCGAGATGTGTGGAGTACGTCACACCGGCGCGGGGTCGCGCCAGGTTGTGTTCACAACGTTCACGGCCTGCGCGCGACCCCCGTGGACTCCTCACATGTCTCTCATCCCGCTGGGGCACGGTGGGCGCATGAAGCGAACCCGTGCCCTGGTGGCCACCGCCGGTCTGTCCCTGTCCGCCCTGCTGCTCACGGCCTGCGGCGGCCTGAGCGACGAGGACCGCGAGCGGGCCGAGGAGGCCGCGCTCGCCGCGGTCGGCGACGGCCGGGTCACCGAGGTCGACGAGGCCGACGACGACGAGACGGCCGCCTTCAACGTCGAGGTGGCGCTCGACAGCGGCCAGGACGTCGACGTCGAGCTCGGCGACGACTTCGAGGTGCTCAACCAGGGCGAGATCGAGAACGCCCTCGCCGCCCAGGCAGGCAGTGGTGACGACGGGCTGACCACCGAGTCGCCCGCGCCCGACGACGGGGTCGACGACGGCACCCAGGACGACGTCGACGACGACACCCCGCTGGAGGGCCGCATCAAGGAGCAGGCCGAGCAGGCCGCGCTCGCCGAGGTCGGCGAGGGCCGGGTCACCGAGTCGACCTACGCCGACCGCGACGAGGACCACGTCTACGAGGTCGAGGTCGAGACCGGCTCGCGCGACGACGACGACGTCACCGTCGAGCTCGACCGCGACTTCGGGGTCGTCCGCGTCGACCGCTGATCAGCACCGGTCCGCGCCGGCTCAGGTGTGCAGCGCGGCCACGAGGGTGTGCAACGGCGCCCACTGCTCCCGCCCACGCCGCGTGACGGCGTACGCCGTGAGCACGACGCCGCGACCGGGCAGCCGCAGCACCCGCACCTCGGGGCGCGTCGGCCGGTCGAGGGGGAGCAGGCCGACGCCGTGGCCGGCCACCACGAGGTCCTCGACGAGGTCGAGGCTGTCGATGGAGTGCCGCGTGCGAGGCGTGAAGCCGGCGAGCCGGCCGAGGGTGCGCAGCGCCTCCTCGTCGGCGGTGTTGCGCGAGTTGACGATCCAGGTCGCCCCCTCCCAGCGCCGCAGGTCGTGCGCGTCGTCCGGTGCGTCGGCCGCGGGTACGCCGAGCCCCCACGTCGTCCGCCAGAGCGGCTCGGCCCGCAGCGTCGGTGGCAGCAGGGCCGGGGCCAGGTCGTAGTCGTAGGTCAGGGCGAGGTCGACGTCGTCGTGCTCGAGCAGTGCGAAGGCCTCCCGGGGCTCGTGCTCGTGCACCACCACGTCGAGGGCGGGGTGGGAGGTCGCCAGGTCCGCGAGGGCCGGCAGCAGCGCGCGCCGGATGGCGGTGGCGAAGCCGGCGACCCGCACCGTGCCTGACGGGTCCGCCGCAGGGTCGAGGTCGAGCCGGGCGGCGTCGACGGCGGCCAGGATGGTCACGGCGTGGTCGGCCAGGCGCCGGCCCGCCGGGGTCAGTCGCACCCGGCGTCCGACGGGCTCCAGGAGCGGGGTGCCGGCCTCCCGGGCGAGGGTGGCCAGCTGCTGGGAGACCGCGGAGGTGGACAGGCCGTGCTCGTCGGCCACGGCGCGCATCGAGCCGAGGCGCGAGAGCTCGAGCAGCAGGTGGAGGCGACGCGTGTCCATCGCCCCAGTGTCCTGGATATCAGGACATGGCGTGAAGTCATCTCGCGTGGACACGGACGATCGTGTCGGGTGCACTGATCACGTGACACCGACGAACCACAGCCCGGTCGACCGCGGAGCACTCATGGCGTGCGCCGCGATGCTCAGCGTCCAGGTGGGCCTCGCGGTCTCCGTGGGCCTGATCGACCAGGTGGGCGCCGAGGGCGCGGCGTGGCTGCGGCTGGTCTGGGCCGGCGCCCTGATGCTCGTGATCGGCCGGCCGTGGCGGATCACCTGGCGCCGGGAGTCGCTGGTGGCCGCCGTGCTCCTGGGCGTGGTGACCGCCGCGGTCACGCTGCTCTTCATGCAGGCGGTGGCCCGGCTGCCGCTCGGCACGGCCAGTGCCCTGGAGTTCCTCGGTCCCCTCGGCGTCGCCGTCCTCCGGGGCCGGGGGAGTGCCCGCTGGGTCTGGCCCGGGCTCGCCGCCGGAGGCGTGCTGCTGCTGACCGAGCCGTGGTCCGGTGGCGCCGACCCGCTCGGCGTGGCCTTCGCGCTGGGCGCCGCCTGCTGCTGGGCGGCGTACATCCTGCTGACCCAGCGGGTCGGTGACAAGGTCGCCGGGCTCGGCGGGCTCGGCGTCTCCATGCCGGTGGCGGCCGTGACGGCGTGCCTGGTCGCCGGTCCGGCGACGCTGCCCCGGATGACGCCGGAGCTGTGGCTGGTGGGGCTCGGCCTGGCGCTGCTGCTCCCGGTGCTCCCCTTCAGCCTGGAGCTGCTGGCGCTGCGGCGGCTCACCGCGGCGGCGTTCGGCACCCTGATGAGCCTGGAGCCGGCCTTCGCGCTGCTCGTCGGGCTGGTCCTGCTGACGCAGGTCCCCGGACCGCTGGCGGTGCTCGGCATCTGCCTCGTCGTCGCGGCCGGCATCGGCGCGGAGCGCACCGGCGCGCGCCTGCCTCCGACCTCAGCCGGGCAGCAGGGCGGCCGCCCGCGCGACCACGGGGTCGCAGTCGACGCCTGAGGCGACCGCCTCGCGCAGCCGGGCCCGCATCCGCGGCTCCCAGAACATCCGCAGGTGGGTGGCCACCCGCTCGGCCGCCTCCTCGTCGGGGAGGTGGCGGAACTGCAGGGCGATGTCGGTGGCCAGCCGCAGCGGGGCGCCCCCGGGGGCCGACACGCTCACCGGCCCGCGCGCCCGGCGAGCTCGTGGCCGGCGGTCGCGGTCACCCCGACTGTGACCTGCACCGCGGTGACCTTGTACTCCGGGCAGTTGGTGGCCCAGTCGGAGCTGTCGGTGGTCACCACGTTGGCGCCCGTGAGCGGGTAGTGGAAGGTCGTGTAGACGACGCCGGGAGGCATCCGGTCGGAGATCAGCGCCCGCAGCACGGTCTCGCCGGTGCGGCTGGCGATCGTGACCTGGTCGCCGTCGTGGATGCCGCGCACCTCGGCGTCGCTGGCGTGGATCTCGAGCACGTCCTCGGCGTGCCACACCACGTTGGGCGTGCGCCGCGTCTGGGCGCCCACGTTGTACTGGCTCAGGATCCGGCCCGTGGTGAGGATCAGCGGGTAGCGCCGGGTGGCGCGCTCCTGCGTCGGCACGTACGCCGTCACCACGAAGCGGCCCTTGCCGCGCGTGAACTCCTCGACGTGCATCACCGGTGTGCCGGTGGACTCCTCGTCGCGGCAGGGCCACTGCACGCTGCCCAGCCGGTCGAGCTTGTCGAAGGAGACCCCGGCGAAGGTCGGGGTCAGCGCGGCGATCTCGGCCATGATCTCGCGCGGGTGGTCGTAGTGCATCGGGTAGCCCATCGCCTGGGCGACCTCGCAGGCGACCTGCCACTCGTGCTTGCCGGTGCGGGGCTCCATCACCGGTCGCACCCGGTTGATGCGGCGCTCGGCGTTGGTGAAGGTGCCGTCCTTCTCCAGGAACGAGGTGCCCGGGAGGAAGACGTGCGCCAGCGCGGCCGTCTCGTTGAGGAAGAGGTCCTGCACCACCAGCAGGTCCAGGGCGCGCAGCGAGGCGTAGACGTGGCTGGTGTTGGGGTCGGACTGCGCGATGTCCTCGCCCTGCACGAAGAGCCCGCGGAAGCTGCCGTCGAGGGCGGCGTCGAACATGTTGGGGATCCGCAGCCCCGGCTCCGGCGAGATGGTGCTGCCCCACATCCCCTCGAAGCTCTCGCGCACGGCGTCGTCGGAGACGTGCCGGTAGCCGGGGAGCTCGTGGGGGAAGGACCCCATGTCGCAGGAGCCCTGCACGTTGTTCTGCCCGCGCAGCGGGTTGACCCCCACACCCTCGCGACCGATGTTGCCCGTGGCCATCGCGAGGTTGGCCATGCCCATCACCATCGTCGAGCCCTGGCTGTGCTCGGTGACGCCGAGGCCGTAGTAGATGGCGGCGTTGCGGGCGCCGGCGTAGAGGCGCGCCGCCGCACGCACGTCGGCGGCCGGCACCCCGGTGACCTCCTCGACGGCCTCGGGGCTGTGCTCGGGCCGCGCGATGAAGTCGGCCCACGCGTCGAAGTCCTCGCAGCGCGCGTCGACGAAGTCGCGGTCGACGAGACCCTCGGTCACGACCACGTGGGCGAAGGCGTTGACCATCGCGACGTTGGTGCCCGGCGCCAGCGGCAGGTGGTACGCCGCCTCGACGTGCGGCGAGCGCACCAGGTCGATGCGGCGCGGGTCGATGACCACCAGCTGCGCGCCCTCGCGCAGCCGTCGCTTCATCCGCGAGGCGAAGACGGGGTGGCCGTCGGTGGGGTTGGCGCCGATGACGACGATCACGTCGGCCGCGGCGACCGAGCGGAAGTCCTGGGTGCCGGCGGACTCGCCGAAGGTCTGCTTCAGGCCGTAGCCGGTGGGGGAGTGGCAGACCCGCGCGCAGGTGTCGACGTTGTTGTTGCCGAAGGCCGTGCGCACCATCTTCTGCACCACGAAGACCTCCTCGTTGGTGCAGCGCGAGGAGGTGATGCCGCCGATGGAGCCCGGGCCGTGCTGCTGCTGGATGGCGCGCATCCGCTCGGCGACGTGGGCGATGGCGGTCTCCCAGTCGACCTCCTGCCACTCGTCGGTGATCGACTCGCGGATCATCGGCGAGAGCACGCGGTCGGGGTGCGTGGCGTAGCCGAAGGCGAAGCGGCCCTTCACGCAGGAGTGGCCCTCGTTGGCGCCGCCGGCCTTCTCCGGCACCATCCGCACCAGCTCGTCGTCGCGCAGCTCGGCGCGGAAGGAGCAGCCGACCCCGCAGTAGGCGCACGTCGTCAGCACCGACCGGGTCGGCATCCCCAGCTGCACGACCGACTTCTCGGTGAGGGCCGAGGTGGGGCACGCCTGCACGCAGGCGCCGCACGAGACGCACTCGGACTCCATGAAGCTCTCGCCGGCGCTGGCGGAGACCTGGGAGTCGAAGCCACGCCCCTCGATGGTCAGGGCGTAGGTGCCCTGCACCTCGCCGCAGGCGCGCACGCAGCGCGAGCAGGCGATGCAGGCAGAGGGCTCGAACTCGAAGTAGGGGTTGCTGTCGTCGGCCGGCAGGTCGAGGTGGCTGCGCCCCTCCCGGCCGTAGCGGACCTCCTCGAGCCCGACCTCGCCGGCCAGCCGACCCATCTCGCAGGCGCCGCTCGCACAGCCGGCGCACTCGGCCGGGTGGTCGGAGAGGTAGAGCTCCATCACGCCCTGCCGCAGCCGCTCCAGCCGCGGCGAGCGGGTGCGCACCTCCATGCCCGCCTCGACCGGGGTGGTGCACGAGGCCGGCGTGCCCTTGCGCCCGTCGATCTCGACCAGGCACAGCCGGCAGGAGCCGAAGGCCTCCAGGCTGTCGGTGGCGCAGAGCTTGGGCACGTCGACGCCCCGCAGCGCGGCGGCGCGCATCACCGAGGTGCCCGCGGGGACGCTCACCTCGACGCCGTCGACGCTCAGCGTGACCGGAGGTGCGGCGGGGTCGGCGGCCGCGGGCGGCGGCGTACCGAGGTCGGGTTCGCGCTGCAGCGTCATGGTGTCCCCTGGGGTGGTGAGGTCCGGGCGGTGAAGTCGTCGGGGAAGTGCCGCAGCGCGCTGCGCACGGGGTTGGGCGTCAGGCCGCCCATGGCGCACAGCGACCCCTCGGTCATCAGGTCGCAGAGGTCGCCGAGCAGGGTGAGGTTGCCGGCGGGGTCGACGCCCGCGGTGATGCGGTCGATCACCTCGACGCCGCGCACCGCGCCCACCCGGCAGGGGGTGCACTTGCCGCACGACTCCTCGGCACAGAACTCCATGGCGAAGCGGGCCATCGAGGCCATGTCGACGGTGTCGTCGAAGACCACGACGCCGCCGTGGCCGAGCATCGCGCCCGCGGCCGCGAGCGCCGCGTAGTCGGTCGGGACGTCGAGCCCGTCGGCGGGCACGTAGGAGCCCAGCGGCCCTCCCACCTGGACGGCCCGCACCGGGCGCCCGGTGCGGGTGCCGCCGCCCCAGCCGTGCACCAGCTCGTGCAGCGAGACCCCGAACGGCGTCTCGACCAGGCCGCCGCGGGCGACGTTGCCGGCGAGCTGGAAGACCTGGGTGCCGCGGGAGCGCCCCACCCCCAGGGCGGCGTACGCCGCCCCGCCGTCGGCGAGGATCGCCGGCACGCTGACCAGGGTGAGCAGGTTGTTGACCACCGTCGGCTGGCCGAAGAGCCCCACCAGGGCCGGGATCGGCGGCTTGGCGCGCACGGTGCCGCGCCGGCCCTCCAGGCTCTCGAGCATGGAGGTCTCCTCGCCGCAGATGTAGGCACCCGCCCCCATCCGCAGGTGCAGCTCGAAGGCGAAGCCCGAGCCGAGCACGTCGTCACCGAGCCAGCCGAGCTCGCGGGCGGTGCCGATCGCCTGTCGCAGCGTGGCGGCGGCGTCGGGGTACTCCGAGCGCAGGTAGACGTAGCCCTCGTGGGCGCCCACGGCCCAGCCCGCGATGAGCATGCCCTCGATCAGGGCGAAGGGGTCGCCCTCGAGCACCGCGCGGTCGGCGAAGGTGCCGCTGTCGCCCTCGTCGGCGTTGCAGCAGACGTACGTGCGCTCCCCGTCGGCCTCGGCGACGGTGCGCCACTTGAGGCCGGCGGGGAAGCCGGCGCCACCCCGGCCCCGCAGGCCTGACTCCACGACCTCCTCGACGACCTGTGCCGGGTCGAGCGAGAGCGCCCGGCGGAGCCCGGCCAGGCCGCCGTGGGCGACGTAGTCGTCGGGGGAGAGGGGGTCGACGACCCCCACGCGCGCCAGGCAGAGCCGGTGCTGGTCGCGCAGCCACGCGATCTCCTCGACCGGGCCGTGCGCCGGGCCGGTGGGCGCGCCGTCGAGCAGGCCCTCGGCGACGAGGCGGTCGACGTCGCCGACCTCGACCGGGCCGTAGCCGACGCGTCCCTGCGGAGTCTCCACCTCCACGAAGGGCTCGAGCCACAGCATCCCGCGGGTGCCGTTGCGCACGAGCCGGACGTCGCGTCCGTGGGCCGCGGCCGCGGCCTTCAGCGCGGCGGCGACCTCGTCGGCCCCCACCGAGACCGCCGCCGAGTCGCGGGGGACCCAGATCGTCACGGGCCCACTCATCGGCGTGCCCTGGCGACCAGGTCGAGCACCCGGTCGGCGTCGAGGCGACCGTGCACCCGGCCGTCGACCTGGCCCGACGGGCCGAGGGCGCAGTTGCCGAGGCAGAAGACCTCCTCGACGTCGACCGCGCCGTCGGCGGTGGTCTCCCCGATGCCGGCGCCGAGCCGCTCGCCGACGTCGCGGACCAGGGCCTCGGCCCCGACCGAGGCGCAGGCCTCCGCCCGGCACAGCCGCACCCGCACCGGGGCGGGCGGCGTGGTGCGCAGGTCGCGGTAGAAGGTGATGACGCCGTGCACCTCGGCGCGCGACAGGTTGAGCTCGTGGGCGACCAGGGGCACCAGGGCGGCGTCGAGGTGTCCGAGGCGCTGCTGCAGGTCGAGCAGCACGACGAGCAGGTTGCCGGGCTCGTGCCGGTGCTCGTCGACCACGGCCCTGACGACGTCGGCATGTGCGTGAGGGCTGGGTGTGGCCTGGGTCACATGCTCCACCTCGCGAAGGTAGGTCCCGCCCGGTGGGCAGTCAAGGAGCGTGCCGCCGAGGTTGTCGCACCCCGGGAGGGATCCACGACCGGCGCTCGGGTACACACGTGCCATGGCTCGGATCCCGTGGCGACGCTCGGCACCCCTCGACGACATCGACGAGTCGCGGCTGGAGGTGCACGGCCCCAAGGACGAGGCGGCCGGTGCGACCGCCGTCGCCGTGGCGATGAAGCGGGCCGTGGAGGAGATGGGGCCGGTCCGCACCGCCCGCACGCTGCTCAAGCTCAACCAGGTCGACGGCTTCGACTGCCAGGGCTGCGCCTGGCCCGACCCCGAGCCGGGCCACCGCCACACCGCGGAGTTCTGCGAGAACGGCGCGAAGGCCGTCGCCGAGGAGGCCGTCGACCGCTACGTGGGGCCGGAGTTCTTCGCCCGCCACAGCCTGGCCGACCTGGCCGACAAGACCGACTACTGGCTCGGGCACCAGGGCCGCCTCACCCACCCGGTCGTGCGCCGCGCGGGCGCGACGCACTACGAGCCGATCGCCTGGAGCGACGCCTTCGCGATGATCGGCGAGCAGCTGCGCGCGCTGGAGAGCCCCGACCAGGCGGCGTTCTACACCTCGGGCAAGACCTCCAACGAGGCGGCGTACGTCTACCAGCTGCTGGCGCGCAGCCTCGGCACCAACAACCTCCCCGACTGCTCCAACATGTGCCACGAGTCGACCAGCATGGCGCTGGCCGAGACGATCGGCATCGGCAAGGGCTCGGTCAGCCTGGAGGACGTGCACCGCGCCGAGCTGATCGTCATCAGCGGCCAGAACCCCGGCACCAACCACCCGCGCATGCTCAGCGCCCTGGAGACCGCCAAGCGCAACGGCGCCAAGATCCTGGCCATCAACCCGCTGCGCGAGGCGGGCCTGGTGTAGTTCAAGAACCCCCAGACCCCCCGGGGCATGACGGTGGGACAGGAGCTCGCCGACCTCTTCCTGCCCGTGCGCGTCAACGGCGACCTGGCACTGTGGCGCGGCATCGCCGCCGTGCTCCTGGAGCGCGAGGCGGCCGAGGGCGGCGTGGTCGACCACGACTTCATCGCCGGTCACACCGTCGGCTTCGAGGACTGGCGCAAGGAGGTCGAGGCCACCGACTGGGACTTCGTCGAGCGGGCCACCGGCCTGTCGCAGGCGCAGGTGCGCGAGGCGGCCGAGATGCTGATCGCCTCCAAGGCCACGGTGCACTGCTGGGCGATGGGGATCACCCAGCACCGCAATGCCGTGGGCACCATCAAGGAATTCGTCAACGTCGCCTTCCTGCAGGGCAACATCGGCAAGCCGGGCGCCGGGCTGTGCCCCGTGCGCGGTCACTCCAACGTGCAGGGCGACCGCACCATGGGCATCTGGGAGCGCGTCCCGGACCACTTCCTCGACGCGCTGCGCGACCACCACGGCATCGAGCCCCCGCGTGAGCACGGCTACGACACCGTCGACACCATCCGCGCGCTGCGCGACGGCAAGGTGCGCTTCTTCATGGGCATGGGCGGCAACTTCGTCTCCGCCGCACCCGACACCGAGGTCACCGAGGCCGCGATGGAGCAGGCCGACATGACCGTGATGGTCACGACCAAGCTCAACCGCTCGCACGTGGCCATCGGGCGCACCGCGCTGATCCTGCCGCCGCTCGGGCGCAGCGAGAAGGACCTCACCGGCGGCATCGAGCAGCGCGTCACCGTCGAGGACTCCATGTCGGCCGTGCACGCGTCGAAGGGACCGCTGCAGCCGGCGAGCCCGCACCTGCGCTCCGAGGTCGACATCATCTGCCGCATCGCCGAGGCCACCTTCGGCGACGACCACCCGGTGCGGTGGTCGTCCTACCGCGCGGACTACCGCGAGATCCGGCGGGCGATCGGGGTCGTGGTGCCCGAGTGCGCGGCGTACGAGGAGAAGGTCGACCAGCCGGGAGGCTTCGTGCTGCCGCACCCGCCGCGCGACACCCGCACCTTCCCCACCGAGCAGGGCAAGGGCGTCTTCACGGCCGTGCCCGTCAGCGTGCTCCACGTGCCCGAGGGGCGCCTGGTGCTCCAGACGATGCGCAGCCACGACCAGTTCAACACCACCATCTACGGCCTCTCCGACCGCTACCGCGGCATCGAGAACGGCCGCCGGGTCATCTTCGTGCACCCCGACGACATCGTGGCCTTCGGTCGGCGCGACGGCGACGTCGTCGACCTGGTCAGCGAGTGGGAGGACGGCACCGAGCGCTCGGCCCCCGGCTTCCGGATCGTCTCCTACGACACCCCGCGCGGGTGCGCGGCGGCGTACTACCCGGAGACCAACCCGCTCGTCCCGCTCGACTCCACGGCCGAGGGGAGCAACACGCCCACCTCGAAGGGCGTGATCGTGCGCTTCCAGGACCCGCACGGTGGCGAGAGCACCTCCGAGGGCGGCGGCGACGCCGTGGGGTCCGACGAGGGGCACAAGTCGCACCCGCAGCCGCACCAGCTGAGCTGAGCCGGGGGAGGTGGGGTGGCCGGCTGCGTCTTCTGCGCCATCGTCGACGGTGGGGCCACCGCCTCGGAGGCCTACCGTGACGAGCGCTTCGTGGCGTTCCTCGACACCCGGCCGCTCTTCAAAGGCCACGTGCTGGTCGTGCCCGTGGACCACGTCGTGACGCTTCCCGAGCTGCCCGCCGACCAGCGCGACGGGTTCCTCGCGCTGGTGCAGCGGCTCGCCACGGCCGTGGTCGACGCCCTGGGCGCGCAGGGGTCCTTCGTGGCGATGAACAACACCGTCTCGCAGTCGGTCCCTCACCTGCACTGCCACGTGGTGCCACGCACCAAGGGCGACGGGCTGCGCGGCTTCTTCTGGCCCCGCACGACGTACGCCGACACCGCCGAGCGCGACGAGTACGCGGCCCGGCTCGCAGCCGCCCTGTGACCCTTCGCTAACGTGACCCGCGAGTAACCGGAGACGAGCGAGGAGTGCAGATGGGCCGCTACGAGGGACGGATCGCGATCGTGACGGGCGCAGCCCGGGGGATCGGGGCGGCCATCGCCACCCGGCTCGCCGAGGAGGGCGCCTCGGTCGCCGTGCTCGACCTCGACGAGGCCCAGGCCGCGCAGACCGCGAGCGGCCTGCCGCTCCAGCGCGACGCCCGGGCCGTCGGCGTCGGCTGCGACGTGGCCGACGAGGACTCCGCCGCGGCCGCCGTCGCCCGCGTGGTCGAGGAGCTGGGCGGGGTGCACGTGCTGGTCAACAACGCCGGCATCACCCGCGACAACCTGCTCTTCAAGATGAGCGTCGCCGACTGGGACTCCGTGATGGGCGTGCACCTCAAGGGCGCCTTCCTGATGAGCCGTGCGGTGCAGAAGACCTTCGTTGACCAGAAGTACGGCAAGATCCTCGGCCTCTCGAGCGTCTCGGCCAACGGCAACCGCGGCCAGGCCAACTACTCGGCGGCCAAGGCCGGGGTGCAGGGCTTCACCCGCACGCTGGCGCTCGAGCTGGGCAAGTTCGGCGTCAACGTCAACGCCATCGCCCCCGGCTTCATCGCCACCGACATGACCGACGACACCGCCCGCCGGGTCGGGATGGACGTTGAGTCCTTCCGCGCCGCCGCGGCGGAGTCCAACCCGGTGAAGCGGGTGGGCTTCCCCGAGGACATCGCCGCGGCCGCCGCCTTCCTGTGCAGCGACGAGGCGTCCTACATCACCGGTCAGACGCTCTAGGTCGACGGCGGCGCCACGATCTGAGCCCGGGCGACACCCCGGGTGTGGACCTGCGCCGATCGGGTGCACCGGTGCGTCATCCTTGAGCGCATGCGTGCCGCTTCCCCCCGCACCCTGCGCTCCCGGCTGCTGACCGCGGTCGTCGCCACGACGGCGCTGACCCTGGCCGGCTGCGCCGGCGGCGGCGGTGACGACGCCCCGGCGGCCGAGCCCGACTCGCAACCGGTCGAGGGCGGCGCCGAGCTGGCCGCGCTCTGGCCGCTGACGGGCGAGCCGGTCGAGGGGCGCACGCCCGACCACCCGGTGACGGTGGTCAAGATCGACAACTCCGCCAGCAGCTCCCCGCAGGTGGGACTCGGCAAGGCCGACCTGGTCACCGAGGAGCTCGTCGAGGGCGGCATCACCCGACTGGCGACCTTCTTCTACCAGCAGCTCCCCGCGCAGGCGGGGCCGGTGCGCTCGATGCGCGCCACCGACATCGGGATCGTCAAGCCCGCCCACGCGCTGCTGCTCGCCAGCGGCGGTGCGCCGCCCACGGTGCGGCGCATGGCCGACTCGCTGGTCGAGGTGCGCACCGAGGGTCAGGGTCCGGGCTGGGCCCGCGACGGCGCCCGCAGCGCGCCGTACAACCTGATGGTCAACGTGCGCCGCGCGTCCGAGGCCGAGAAGGACCTCGCCAGGGTGCCGGCCAGCTACCTGCCGTGGGGCTCCGGCGACGCCGTCGCGGCCGGTCGGCCGGCGAAGGCCTTCGACGCGGTCTTCAGCCCGGCGCACACGACCTCGTGGCGCTTCGACGGCACGCGCTACGTCAACGAGAACAGCTACGCCGCGCAGGGCGACCGCTTCAACCCCGACAACGTGCTCGTGCTGCGGGTGCAGCAGGGCGACGCGGGCTACCTCGACCCGGCGGGCTACCCGGTGCCGGAGTCGATCTACGAGGGCGAGGGCAACGCCGTCCTCTTCCACGGCGGGAAGATGGTCCGGGGCACCTGGAAGAAGGCGACCCGCCAGGAGCCGCTGCAGCTGGTCACGGCCGACGGCGAGGAGCTCTCCGTGCCGGCGGGCCGCACCTGGATCGAGCTGCTGCCGCGCGACGCCGACGGCGGCAGGCTCGCGCTGCGCTGACCCCGGCGCTGACCCCGGTGGGCGGTGCTGCCGGCGAGCCGCTCGCTCTCTACGTGCCGGCCGGGTCGGTGGTGCGTGGCGCTGCGGCGGCCTGCTGACGCAGCCCGTCGAGGATCACGCCGATGGCGCGCTCGACGCGCTCGGTCTCGGCCCGCGGGTCCGCCGAGCCCGCCACCTGCTCGCCGGCGGCCGAGACGGCGCCGAAGAGGAGGTGGCTGACGGTGTCGACCATGGTGGGGTCGCCGCCCTCGCTCGAGGCGACGAGCAGGCTCTCCGCGACCTCGCGCACCAGCGCCCGGCTGGTGCGCTGCTCCTGCTCGCGGAAGCGCTCGTGACCCAGCACGGCCGGGCCGTCCTGCAGCACCACCCGCTGGTACGCCGGCTCCTGCACCACGGCGAGGAAGGCCCGCAGGGCGTTGCGGGCCTGCTCCCAGGGATCGTCGCCCTCCTCCATGGCCGCCCGGATCCTGACGGCGGCGTCCTCCTCGACCCGGGCGAAGACGCCCTCGAAGAGCGCCTGCTTGCCCGCGAAGTGGTGGTAGAGCGCGCCCTTGGTCACCTGTGCGCCCCCGACCACGACGTCGAGGCTGGTGGCGGCGTAGCCGTGCGCGGCGAACTCGGTGGCGGCGGCGTCGAGCAGCGCCCGCCGGGTGGCCGCGGAGTAGTGGCGTCGCACGGGGGCAGGAGGCACCGGCGAAGCATAGGGGTGGGATCGGCCACCGCGGCTCGCCGAGACGGGGGCGAGGGGTCTGCTTCGTGCGCGGCTCGTGAGTACCATCGGGGGGTGAGCAGCCCCCAGACGACCGGTTTCGGGACCGGTGTCCTCGAGGACACCCGGGTCGACGAGCGCACCGTGCCCACCCACGACGGTGACCACGAGCGCTTCTCGCACTACGTCCCCAAGGACAAGCTGATGGAGGCGATGGTCACCGGCACCCCCGTCGTCGCGCTCTGCGGCAAGGTGTGGGTCCCGAGCCGCGACCCGCAGAAGTACCCCGTGTGCCCTGCCTGCAAGGAAGTCTGGGACTCCTTGCGGGGCGGCAACGACGGGGACGACGCGTGAGGCCCCGGCTCCTCGGGCTCTCGCTGACCACGGCGCTGGCGGTGCTGCTGCCGCTGCTCGCGGCCGAGGGAGCCTCCGCCGCGGTCACCGCCACGCCCGGCACCACCCGGATCTCCGCCGCGGCGCTGGAGGCGCTCTGCGCGCCCGGCCACACGGCGTCCGCGCGCAGCACGCCCACGGCCTGGCGCGAGCACCCCGACCACCCCGACGTCTCCCACGCCGACCAGGAGGCGCTCGACCCCGTCGCGTCGCCCCACCAGCTGCGGCGCGCCGAGCGGGCGCTGCCCAGCCGGGTGCGGATCCCGGTGCACGTCAGCATCGTGCGGGGCTCCCACCGCACCGACCGCACCGTGCCGATGCGCGCGTCGCGCGCGTACGTCGAGCGCCTCAACAAGTCCTTCGCGGGCGAGAAGTCCTCGCTCGGGCCCGGCACGCGATACCGCTTCTGGCTGGCCTCGGTGCGGGTGGTCAAGAACGACACCTGGTACCACGCCGTCGGCAACAGCAAGGCCGACCGGACCATGCGGCGCAAGCTCCACCGGGGCGGCGCCCACAGCCTCAACCTCTACCTGACGCGGCCGGGCAGCCCGGGCGACTTCAGCGGGATCCTCGGGTACGCCCGGTTCCCCTGGCAGTACAAGTCGCCCAACCGCGGGCTCGACGGCGTCACGGTCAGTGTCGACGGCCTGCCGGGCGGCCGGGCGGCCGGCTACAGGAGCGGCGACACGCTGGTGCACGAGGTGGGTCACTGGATGGGGCTCTTCCACACCTTCCAGGGCGGTTGCGAGGGCAGGGGCGACCACGTCGCCGACACGCCCGCCGAGGCCGAGCCGAGCTTCCGCTGCCAGGTCGGCCGCAACACCTGCAGGGCCCCCGGTGTCGACCCGGTGCGCAACTTCATGAACTACTCCTACGACTCCTGCATGAACCACTTCACGCAGGGCCAGGTCGACCGGATGGACCTGGCCTGGTTCCGCTACCGCGACAAGGACCGCTAGTCAGCTTGAGCGACCCACGCCAGCCGGGGCAGATCGATCTGCCGCCGGCCTACCCCGACCGTGCCGCGTGGGGGACTGCCCCGAGCCTGCGCGCCTGGCAGACCGCTGCCCTGGCGGCGTACGCGGAGACCAGCCCGCGCGACTTCCTGGCCGTCGCCACCCCGGGCGCGGGCAAGACGACCTTCGCGCTCTCGCTGGCCAGCGACCTGCTCTCCCGGCGCGTGGTCGAGCGGGTGACCGTGGTGGCGCCGACCGAGCACCTCAAGCACCAGTGGGCGCAGGCCGCCGACCGCGTCGGCATCCCGCTGGACCCCGACTTCTCCAGCCGGCGGCGCAGCAGCAAGGACTTCCTGGGGGTGGCCCTGACCTACGCCGGGGTGGCCGCCAACCCGCTGGGCCACCGGGTGCGCACCGAGCGCTTCCGGACCCTGGTGATCCTCGACGAGGTGCACCACGCCGGTGACGCCCTCTCCTGGGGCGAGGCGGTGCGCGAGGCCTTCGAGCCGGCGCGGCGTCGCCTGGCGCTCACCGGGACCCCCTTCCGCTCCGACGTCAACCCGATCCCGTTCGTCACCTACGCCCCGGGCGACGACGGCGTCCCGCGGTCCGTGGCCGACTACACCTACGGCTACGCCCACGCGCTGGCCGACCACGTGGTGCGGCCGGTGCTCTTCATGGCCTACAGCGGCCAGGTCGAGTGGCGCACCCGGGCGGGCGACGAGATCGCCGCCCGGCTCGGCGAGCCGCTGACCAAGGACATGACCGCGCAGGCGCTGCGCACGGCGCTCGACCCGCAGGGGGCGTGGATCCCCGCGGTGCTGCAGGCCGCCGACCGTCGCCTGACCGAGGTGCGCCGCCACGTCCCCGACGCCGGCGGCCTGGTCATCGCCACCGACCAGGACCACGCCCGCGCCTACGCCGCCCGCCTGGCGGAGGTGGCCGGGGAGAAGCCGACGCTGGTGCTCTCCGACGAGCCGTCCTCGTCCAAGCGGATCCAGAAGTTCGCCGACGACGGCAGCCGCTGGATGGTGGCCGTGCGGATGGTCTCCGAGGGGGTCGACGTCCCGAGGCTGGCGGTCGGGGTCTACGCCACCACCACCGCGACCCCGCTCTTCTTCGCCCAGGCGGTCGGCCGCTTCGTGCGCGCCCGCGCTCGCGGTGAGACGGCGTCGATCTTCGTGCCCTCGGTGCCCACCCTGCTCGAGCACGCGGGGCAGCTGGAGCTCGAGCGCGACCACGTGCTCGGCCGCCCCGTGAGCGACGCCGACGACCTCTACGCCGCCGAGCAGGACCTGCTGGCCCGGGAGCAGCAGGCCGAGTCGGCGTCGGACGCCCTGGAGCAGCTGCCCTTCGAGGCGATCGGCTCGAGCGCGACCTTCGACCGGGTGCTCTACGACGGTGCCGAGTTCGGCCACGCCGGCGAGGTCCACGTCGGCTCCGAGGAGGAGATGGACTTCCTCGGGATCCCCGGGCTGCTCGACGCCGACCAGGTGCGCGACCTGCTCCACACGCGGCAGCGCGAGCGTGCGCGTCACCGCACGCCCGAGGTCCCCCGGCAGCACGAGCAGCCCCGCGAGCAGGTGACCCACGAGCAGCTGGCGACGATGCGGCGCGAGCTCAACGGCCTGGTTGCGGCCTGGTACCACCGCACCGGCCAGCCGCACGGCGTCACCCACGCGACGCTGCGCAAGGAGTGCGGCGGCCCGCCGGCGGCCGCGGCGTCCGCCGACCAGCTGCGCGCCCGCATCGACCGCCTGCGCGACTGGGCCCAGCGCGGCTGACCGACGCCCGACCCCGGTGCTCTCAGCCGGCGTCGCCGGTGGCCACCAGCTGTCCCTCGGCGGCGCTGTGCTCCTCCAGGTGTGCGGGGCGCTCGAGGTGGCGCCGTCCGAGCAGCAGCACCGCGGCCCCGACCAGCACGGCGGTCGCACCCATCCAGAAGGGCGCGTGCACCGAGACCTCCTCGCCCAGCCGGCCCGCGGCGTACGGCGCGACCGCCCCGCCGGAGAAGCGCACGAAGCTGTACGCCGCCGACGCGACCGGCCGCTCCACGGGCGCGGCCCCCATCACGGCCTCGGTGATGACGGTGTTGTTGACGCCGAGGAAGCCACCGGCGAGCACCACGCCGACCACGAGGGCGGTCTTGGACTCGGTGAGCACGGCCATCGCCGCGAGGTCGGCGGCGAAGAGCAGGAGCGAGGCCACGACGGTGGGCACGGTGCCGAAGCGCCGCTGCAGGACCGGTGCCAGCCACACCGAGGTGACGGCGAGCATCAGGCCCCAGCCGAAGAAGACCCAGCCGACCTCCGCCGCCGGCAGGTCCAGCGGGAAGGGCGTGAAGGCGAGCAGGGTGAAGAAGCCGACGTTGTAGAAGAGCGCCGTCAGCGCGATGGTGAGCAGCCCGGGGTGCCGCAGCGCCCGGAAGGGGTCGGCCAGCGTCGTGCGGCGCTGCGCCGGCGGGGTCGCGGGCAGCAGCACGGCGGTCGCCAGCAGGGCGACGGCCATGAGCACCGCGACGCCGTAGAAGGGGGCACGCCACGAGATCGAGCCCAGCTGCCCACCGACGATCGGACCCATCGCGATGCCGAGCCCGAGCGCGGCCTCGAAGAGGATCACCGCCTGGGCCACCGAGCCGCGGGCGGAGACCACGATGGTGGAGAGGGCGGTGGCGATGAAGAGCGCGTTGCCCAGGCCCCAGCCGGCGCGGAAGCCGACGATCGCGCCGACGGTGTCGGAGGCGCCGGCGAGACCCGCGAAGACGATGATCAGCGCGAGGCCGAGCAGCAGCGTGCGCTTGGCCCCCAGGCGCGAGGAGACCACGCCGGTCACGAGCATCGCGACGCCCATGACGGCCATGTAGCTGGTGAAGAGCAGCGACACCTGGCTGGGCGAGGCGCCGAGCTCGTCGGCGATGGGCTTGAGGATGGGGTCCACGAGGCCGATGCCCATGAAGGCGATCACGCAGGCGAAGGCGACGGCCCAGACGGCACGGGGTTGACGCAGCACGAGCACTCCTAGCAGTTGTATTTGCACAACTACTTTAGCAAGGCGTCCTATGTATCTGCGTGGGGGGTCGCCGGGTCGGGCGAGGCGGGCTGGGTGACGTCGCGCAGCAGCCGTACCGCGGCCGAGAGGTCGGCCAGGGAGTGTCCCGAGTCGGCCACCCGCTGGGCCATGACCGCGGCGTTGCGGGAGCGCAGGTCGGCCAGCACCGAGCGGCCCAGGTCGGTCAGGTCGACCACGGTCGAGCGGGCGTCGGTGGGGTGCGGGCGCCGGTCGGCCCACCCCCGGACGACCAGGCCCTTGACCAGCCCGCTCATGGTCGGCTGGGTGCACCGGTCCGCCTCGGCCAGTGCCCCGATGCTGCTCGGCCCGATCTCGTCGAGCAGCGCGAGCAGCCGGAAGCCGGCGGCCGAGACCTCCGAGGTGCTGCGACGCACCTCGCGCACCAGGCGACCGCTGAGCACGACCAGCTCGTTGCTCAGCCGGTGGGCGTCGTCGTTGTCCACGACAACCAGGTTGGCCGGTGCCGGACCCTGGGCCAAATCCGCCCGGTGGTGGACCAGCCCGGTACGGCACGGGGTCGCTGCCCGGCGACGGGCCTCGGGTCGTGCCCGGCGGTGGTCCGGGCGGTCAGGGGAGGGCGGTCAGGGGAGGGCGGTGGCCACCGCGCCCAGGTCGGGCACGACGACGGCACGGCACCAGCGGCGGGTCCGTGCGGCGGCGTCGGGGTCGGCGGTCAGCCAGTCGGTCGCGGGCGCCTCGCCGTCCAGGGCCGTGCGGCAGGCGGTCATCGCCGCAGCGGCGTCCTGCGGCGCGCGGCCGGTGAAGACCATCGCGAGCTCGCGGTCGAGCGCCGCGTCGACCACGGTCGCCTCGGGCGACTCGAGCAGCAGGCCGACCTCGCGGAGGGCCAGCTCGTCGAGGGCGGCCAGCCAGGCGGGGGAGGCGGGGCCGGGCGGGGGAGCGGCGTAGACCTCGACGTCGTCGTCGAGCGAGACCGAGTCGAGCACGGCCACGACGCGGCGGGCGTTGCGGGCCGGCGTCTCCTCGCCGCGCAGGCGCACCGAGACCCGGCGCAGCAGCACGCGGTCGGGGTGCGAGCTCGTCCAGCGGAGTGCCGCCTCCAGCGCACCGGCGCCACCGGTGACGGCGAGGTGCACGTGCAGGTCGTCGGTGCGCAGGTGCGTCAGCTCCTGCTCGGTGACGCAGAAGGCGCCGACCGCGTCGCCCCCCGGACCCCGTCGCGCTGCCTGGTGGGCCTGCAGGGCAGGGGCCAGGGCCCGTCCCGAGGGCACCGCGGCGTCGTCGAGGAGACCGGAGGTCCAGGAGGTCACCGCCCGACACTAGCCTTGGGTCACGTGAGCGAGCAGCAGAGCATCTCCGGGTCCGAGTGGTGGCGCCACGCCGTCATCTACCAGGTCTACCCGCGGTCGTGGGCCGACGGCGACGGTGACGGCATGGGCGACCTGCCGGGCATCACCTCGAGGCTGCCGCACCTGGCCGAGCTCGGCGTCGACGCCCTGTGGCTCTCGCCCTTCTACACCTCGCCGCAGCACGACGCCGGCTACGACGTCGCCGACTACCGCGACGTCGATCCCCGCTTCGGCACCCTCGACGACGCCGACACGCTGCTGTCGCGGGCGCACGAGCTGGGCCTGCGCGTGATCGTCGACCTGGTCCCCAACCACTCCTCCAGCGAGCACCCGTGGTTCCGGGCCGCGCTGGCCTCCCCCCCGGGGAGCCCCGAGCGTGCCCGCTACGTCTTCCGCGAGGGTCGCGGCCCCGACGGCGAGGAGCCGCCCAACAACTGGCGCAGCAACTTCGGCGGGCCGGCGTGGACGCGGGTGACCGAGGCCGACGGCCGGCCGGGCCAGTGGTACCTCCACCTCTTCGACGTCACGCAGCCCGACTTCGACTGGACCAACCCCGAGGTCGGCGACGAGATGGAGTCGGTCATCCGCTTCTGGCTCGACCGGGGCGTCGACGGCTTCCGCATCGACGTCGCGCACGGCCTGGTCAAGGTCGAGGGCCACCCCGACACCGAGGTCAACATCGTCGACCTCCCGCCCGGCGAGCAGGTCACCGTGACGACCTCGAGCATGCCGATGTGGGACCAGCCCGGCGTCCACGACATCTACCGCCGCTGGCGCCGGGTCACCGACTCCTACGGCATCCCCGGCGAGGACGCCGACCGGATGCTCTGCGCCGAGGCCTGGGTGGTGCCGTACGACGCGCTGGCGCTCTACGTGCGCCCCGACGAGCTGCACCAGGCCTTCAACTTCCCCTTCCTGGTCACGCCGTGGATCGCCTCGGCGCTGCGCGAGTCGGTGACCGAGTCGCTCGCGGTCGTGGCGCCGTACGACGCCCCGCAGACCTGGGTGCTCTCCAACCACGACGTGGTCCGCCACGCCACCCGCCTGGGCTACGAGCCGACGCCTGGCCCGACGCGGATGGACGCGATCGGCCCCGACGACCCGCAGCCCGACGCCGCGGTGGGGCTGCGACGCGCCCGCGCCGCGACGGCGCTGATGCTGGCGCTGCCGGGCTCGGCCTACCTCTACCAGGGCGAGGAGCTGGGCCTGCCCGAGGCGACGCAGCTGCCCGACGACGTCCTGCAGGACCCCACCTGGGTGCGCTCGGGTCACACCAGCCGCGGCCGCGACGGCTGCCGCGTGCCGGTGCCGTGGGAGGGCGACGCGCCGTCCTTCGGCTTCGGGCCGTCGGAGCACAGCTGGCTGCCGCAGCCGGAGGTGTACGGCGAGCTGGCCGCCGACCGGCAGCGCGGCGTCGCCGGCTCGACGCTGGAGCTCTACCGCGACCTGCTGCGCGTCCGGCGCGACCTCGGGCTGGGGCTGCGCGAGCTGGCGTGGGTGGAGAGCGGCGTCGACGACGTGCTCGCCTTCGACAGCGTCGGCGGGGAGGGCCCCGCGGTGCGCGTGGTCACCAACGTCGGTGGCGCGCCGTACCCCCTGCCCGAGGGAGAGGTGCTGGTCGCCACCACGGACCTCGACGGCGACCTGCTGCCCGCCGACGCCACGGTCTGGTTGCGCCACTCCTGACACCCTTGTGCCCCTCTGTCCCACGCCACTAGGGTCGGGACACTTCGCCTGTGAGCCCGGTCACAGGTGGGCTCGGGGAAGAGGGAGCAGTCGATGTCTCGACGCACACGATCCCGACGGTGGCTCGCGGCCGGGGGGAGCGCTGTCCTCGCGTGCACGGTGCTCTCGGCCTGCGGGGGTGGCGACTCCGGCGCGATCGACCTGAACTACTACGGCGACGCCTCCCAGCTCGGCATGGCCGAGATCATGCAGCGCTGCAGCGAGGAGTCCGACGGCCGCTACCGGATCATCGGCAACCTGCTGCCCAGCGACGCCGACGGCCAGCGCGACCAGCTCGTGCGCCGCCTCGCCGCCGGCGACACCGGCATCGACGTGGTGGGCCCCGACGTCACCTGGACCGCCGAGTTCGCCGAGGCGGGCTGGCTGGAGCCGATCGAGGGCGAGGACGCCGAGCGCGCGACCGAGGGGCTGCTGCAGCCGCCCATCGACACCGCCACGTGGAACGACACCCTCTACGCGATCCCGAAGAGCACCAACGTCCAGCTGCTCTGGTACCGCACCGACCTCGTCGACGAGCCCCCCACCACGTGGGAGGAGATGTTCGAGATGTCGCTGGAGCTCAAGGAGCAGGGAGAGCCCTACGTCATCGGCTTCACCGGGGCGCAGTACGAGGGCTACGTGGTGGGCTTCAACACCGTGCTGGCCTCCTTCGGCGGCGAGATCGTCAACGAGGACAGCACCGAGGTCGAGATCGACGACAAGACCGTGCAGGCGCTCGAGCTGCTGCGCGAGCTCGGCACCAACGGCACGGCCTCCCGCTCGCTGTCCAACAGCCAGGAGCCCGAGGTCTTCGCCCAGATGCAGACGGGCGAGGCGGCCTTCATCATCAACTGGCCCTACGTCTCGAGCGCGATGGCCGCGGCCGCGGAGAGCGACGAGCAGAGCGCCGAGGTGCTCGAGAACCTCGCGGCCACCAGCATCCCGCGGACCACCGAGGACGAGCCGGCCCGCGTCACCCTCGGCGGGCGCAACATCGGCGTCAGCTCGACCTCCGAGCACAAGGCCGAGGCCTTCGAGGCCGCGCTCTGCATGGCCTCGCCGGAGAGCCAGGTGACGCAGGCGATCGAGGCGGGTGACGTGCCCGTGACCGAGGCGCTCTTCGAGCGGCCCGAGATCCGCGAGGCGTTCCCGCAGTACGAGATCATCCTGGAGTCGCTGCAGACGGCCTCCAACCGGCCGAAGTCGCCGGTCTACCAGAACATCTCGACCACCATCTCCAACGTCATCTCGCCGCCCTCGCAGATCGAGCCGGAGGAGACCGCGGAGCGGCTGCGCAGCGAGATCCAGGACGCCCTGGACGGAAGGGGGATCCTGCCGTGAGCGCGACCACCACCGAGCCCGGCCGTTCCGGCGCCGAGGACGAGGCCGCCCGGATCGCCCGGCAGCGGCACAACGAGGGCATCCGCGCCGAGCGCCGCTTCGGGCTGATGCTGTGCGCCCCCGCGGTCCTGGTGATGGTGGCCGTGACGGCCTACCCGATCGCCTACGCCGTCTACCTCTCCTTCATGCGGGCCGACCTGCGCAACCCCTCCGACCGTGAGTTCGTGGGCCTCGACAACTACATCACCATCCTGTCGAGCCCCTACTGGTGGAACGCCTTCTTCGTCACGTCCTTCATCACGGTGGTCGGGGCGGCGCTGCAGCTGGTGCTCGGCATGGCGCTGGCCATCGTGATGCACCGCACCATCGTGGGGCGGGGCCTGGTGCGGACCTCCGCCCTGGTGCCGTACGCCATCGTCACCGTGGTCGCGGCGTTCTCCTGGCGCTTCGCCTGGAGCCAGGGCATCGGCTGGCTGGCCGGGCCCGACTCCGCGCCGCTGACCGAGCGGTGGCCCTCGCTCTTCATCATCCTGCTCAGCGAGGTCTGGAAGACGATCCCCTTCATGGCGCTGCTGCTGATGGCGGGTCTCGCGCTGGTGCCCGAGGACCTCCTCAAGGCGGCCTCGATGGACGGCGCCAACGCCTGGCAGCGCTTCATCAAGGTCACCGTGCCGCTGATGAAGCCGGCGATCCTCGTCGCGCTGCTCTTCCGCGTCATGGACTCCTTCCGGATCTTCGACAACATCTTCGTGCTCACCAGCGGTGCCAACGACACCTCGTCGGTCTCGGTGCTCGCCTACAACAACCTGATACGCGGGCTCAACCTCGGCATCGGCTCCGCGATGGCCGTGCTGATCTTCCTCACGATCGCGCTCGTCGCGTTCGTGTTCATCAAGGGCTTCGGCACCGCCGCGCCCGGGGCAGACGGGGGCAAGTGATGGCGGCCACCAACACCCTCGAGACGCCGCGGCGCAAGCTCTACTGGGGCGCCGTCAACGCGGTCGTCCTGATCTACGCCTTCGTCCCGGTCATCTGGATCGTCTCGCTGTCGCTGAAGTCCGACGGCGAGCTCAACAACGGCCGCTACATGACGACGTCGCCGACCTTCGAGGCCTACCAGCAGATCTTCAGCAACAACGACTTCACCCGGGCGCTCATCAACTCCATCGGGATCTGCCTGATCTCGACCTTCCTGGCGCTGCTCATCGGCACCTCGGCGGCGTACGCCATCGCGCGGCTGCAGTTCCCGGGCAAGAAGGCGATCGTGGGCGCCTCGCTGCTGGTCGCGATGTTCCCCCAGATCGCGCTGGTGACGCCGCTGTTCAGCATCACCGTCGCCATCGGCATCTTCGACACCTGGCTCGGCCTGATCATCCCCTACATCACCTTCGCGCTGCCGCTGGCGATCTACACGCTCTCCGCCTTCTTCCGGGAGATCCCGTGGGAGCTGGAGAAGGCGGCCAAGATGGATGGCGCGACGCCGTACCAGGCGTTCCGCAAGGTGATCGCGCCGCTCGCGATGCCGGGCGTCTTCACCACCGCGATCCTGGTCTTCATCAACTGCTGGAACGACTTCCTCTTCGCGCTGTCGCTCACGACCTCGACCGACGCCCGCACCGTGCCGGCCGCACTGTCGTACTTCCAGGGGGCGACGACCTTCGAGAAGCCGACGCAGGCCATCGCCGCGGCGGCCGTCATCATCACCATCCCGATCGTCATCTTCGTGCTGTTCTTCCAGCGGCGGATCGTCGCCGGCCTGACGTCCGGAGCCGTCAAGGGCTGAGGCCCTCGACCCCTACCCAAGGAGCGAACCGTGGCAGAGATCGTCCTGGACCACGTGGTCAAGCGCTACCCCGACGGCGCGCTCGCCGTCGACGACTTCAACCTCGAGATCGCCGACGGCGAGTTCATCATCCTGGTCGGCCCCTCGGGCTGCGGGAAGTCGACGACGCTCAACATGGTCGCCGGTCTGGAGGACATCACCCAGGGCGAGCTGCGCATCGACGGCAAGGTCGTCAACGACAAGGCGCCCAAGGACCGCGACATCGCCATGGTCTTCCAGTCCTACGCGCTCTACCCCCACATGACGGTGGGGGAGAACATGGCCTTCCCGCTCGTGCTGGCCGGGGTCGACAAGAGCACCATCAACCAGAAGGTCGGCGAGGCGGCCGAGATGCTCGAGCTGACCCACCACCTCGACCGCAAGCCCGCCAACCTCTCGGGTGGTCAGCGGCAGCGGGTCGCGATGGGGCGCGCGATCGTCCGCAGCCCCAAGGCCTTCCTGATGGACGAGCCGCTCTCCAACCTCGACGCCAAGCTGCGGGTGCAGATGCGCACCCAGGTCTCGCGGATCCAGAAGTCGCTGGGCACCACGACGCTCTACGTCACCCCCGACCAGGTCGAGGCGATGACGCTCGGCGACCGCGTCGTGGTGATGCGGGGCGGCATCGTGCAGCAGGTCGGCTCGCCGACCGAGCTGTACGAGCGTCCCACCAACCTCTTCGTCGCCGGCTTCATCGGGAGCCCGTCGATGAACTTCCTGCCCGCCCAGGTGGAGGGCGACTCGCTGCAGACCGGGCTCGGTGCGCTGCGCATGCCCGACCGCATCCGGCAGGCGGTCGACCGGAGCTCCTCGCGCGAGGTCATCGTCGGCATCCGGCCCGAGCACTTCGAGGACGCCTCGCTGGTCGGCGACAAGCCGGGCTCCACCGTCGAGGTCACCGTCGACCTGGTCGAGTCGATGGGCTCCGACGTCTTCGCCTACTTCACCGTGCGCGGCGACGCCGCGGCCTCCGGCGACCTCGCCGACCTCGCCGCCGACGCCGGGCAGGACATGCAGGGCGAGGGCACCCAGGTCAACGCCCGCCTCGACCCCGCCTCGCGGGTCTCGGCCGGCGGGCAGTCGACGCTGTGGGTCGACACGGCCAAGATCCACGTCTTCGACTCGGAGTCGGGGCACAACCTCACGCTGGAGGCGCACGAGCCCACCCCCGCCGCGAGCGCCTGACGCGACCGGTCAGGCCCGCACGGCACCGCCCGGCGAGGCGCGACGGCGGCGTGCCTGCTGCTCGCGGATGACCTCGAGCACGTCCATGTTCCAGTCGTGCTCGCGGATCAGCCGGTAGCGCTCGCCGGCCACGCGCATGTAGGCGTCGGCACCGGTCTCGTCGGGGCCGCGCACGCCCGCGCGGTCGATCATCTCCAGCACCGGGGTGTACTCCTCGTCGAACCAGCGCCGGCCCATCGTCTCCTTGTCGAAGTAGGCGCCCTCGGCGTGCATCAGCCGGCAGGCCCACGCCTCGACCATCTCGGCCAGCCGGTGGTAGCCGGTGGGGTCGGTGCAGGTGATCTCGGCCCGGCGGTGGCCGGTGAGGGGGACCCGCTTGAGGAAGCGCAGCCCCCAGTTCTTGGCGTCGAGGTCGCGGCGTCCGCCGATGCCCTCGGTGTCGATGACCGTGTCGATCTCGGTGACGTCGGCCTCGATCTCGCGCTGACCCATCGCGCGGGCCACCGAGACGCGGTGGTGCCCGTCGCTGACGAAGTACAGGTTGCCGAGCTTGTAGACCTGGATGGGAGGCAGCGCGTGGCCCTCGCGCGCGAGCCGCGAGACCCGCTCCCAGCGCTGGCGGCTCTTGTCGGAGGTCGGCCGGAAGCGGCGGTCGAAGTCGCGCACCTTGTCGACCGAGCCGACGATCTGGTCGAGCGGGATCAGCCGCACGCCGAGCCGGCGCTCGCCGCGGCGCCCGAGCGCCTGCACGGCCTCGGTGAAGGACAGGCTCTCGCGGGCCGACTGGGGGTCGGCCCGGAGCCAGCCGGCCAGCTGCGAGAGCGTCTGGTGCCGCCGGGCGCGCAGGAAGTCACTCTCCGCGTCCTGGCGGGGCGATCCGGTGTCTCGAGCCATGCCACCCATTGTCTCCCGCTCTCAGGCCGGCCGTGCCGCCTCTGCGGCGGATCGTGGGGTGATGTCGAGCACGCGCCACGGGATCACGTTGCGGATCGTCGTCGGACCGACCCGACGGTCGGGCAGCTGCATGCCGTAGGGGTGGATGTGGCCGTGCAGGTGCCAGGAGGGCTGCAGCTTGGCCAGCACGCGGTGCAGCGCCTCGATGCCCTCGTGGGGCTTGTCGTCGCCGTCGCCGAGGCCCTTGGGCGGGGCGTGGGTGAGCAGCACGTCGATCGGCCCGCCGCGGCGGGCGCGGCGCAGCAGCCGGCCGGCGCGACCGGCGTACTGCCGCTGCGAGTACTGGTGCGGCCCGGGGCGGTAGCGCACGCAGCCGCCGAGGCCCGCGATGCGCAGCCCGGCGGCGTCGACCACCTGCTGGTCGGCGTGCAGCACCCCGAGTGGGCGGGTGCCGTGGAAGAGGTCGGAGGGGTCCTCGCGGATCGCGGGGTCGTGGTTGCCGGGCACGTAGACCATCGGGCAGTTGACCGTGCTGGCGATCCACTCGACGTAGTCCCACGGCAGGTCGCCGGCGGAGAGCACGAGCTCGGGCGCGAGGTCGCGCAGCACGGTGGCCGTCAGGTTGGACGCGACCTCGTCGGCGACGACGAGGGTGGTGACCATCACGTCAGACTAGTGCCATGGCGAGCGACTCGGTGCAGGTGCGGCAGGAGGGGGCGGCGCTGTGGCTGACCCTCGACGAGCCGGAGCGCTACAACGCGCTCACGGGCGAGATGATGGGGGTGCTGCTGGAGCAGCTGCGGACCGTGGCCACGCGCGACGACGTGCGCGTCGTGGTGCTCACCGGCAGCGGCCCGGCCTTCTGCGCGGGGGCCGATCTCGGCGGACCTGACCCGCAGGACAACTACGACGGCGGCTCGGTCGACGCGGCCAACGCGCTGGTCCGCGCCGTGCTCGGGCTGGA
The DNA here is from genome assembly GCA_052040065.1 of Marmoricola sp. Taxonomy (GTDB): domain Bacteria; phylum Actinomycetota; class Actinomycetes; order Propionibacteriales; family Nocardioidaceae; genus Marmoricola. The sequence goes on along the minus strand of JBQGFI010000476.1, from coordinate 1,106 downwards.
CCGTCCCGTGGTGTGCGGACTCGGCGGCGTCGCCGCCGGCGTCGGGATGTCGCTCGCGCTCGCCTGCGACCTCGTGGTCGCCTCGGCGTCCGCGTCGTTGACGCTGGCCTTCTCGCGGATCGGCCTGATGCCCGACGGCGGTGCCTCCGCGCTGCTCGCCGCCTCCGTCGGCCGTGCCCGGGCGATGCGGCTCGCGCTCACCTCCGACCGCGTCGGCGGCGACGAGGCGCTGGCGATGGGATTGGTCACGCACCTGCTCCCCGACGAGGAGTACGCCGCCGGGTTGCGGGCGGTGGTCGGCGCGCTGGCGACGGCCGCGCCGCTGGCGGTGGCGGCGACCAAGAAGGCCGTCAACGCCGCGACCCTCGCCGAGCTCGAGGGTGCCTTCGCCCGGGAGCGCTCCGGGCAGGCGGTGCTGCTGCGCACGGCCGACGCGGCGGAGGGCATGGCGGCCTTCGCCGAGCGGCGTCCGCCCCGCTTCGAGGGTCGCTGAGCGGCGGGGCTCAGGCCAGCCGGGCCCCGGCCTCCCGCATCGCCGCCAGCGCCGCCTCGGTCGTCGCGGGGGCCACCCCGGCGCAGAGGTCCTGCAGCACCGTCGTGGCGAAGCCCTCGGCCACCGCGTCGAGCACCGTCGCCCGCACGCAGTGGTCGGTGGCGATGCCGACCACGTCGACGCTGTCGACTCCGCGCTGCCGCAGCCAGTCGGCCAGCGTCGCGTCGCCGGGGGAGCGGCCCTCGAAGCCGGAGTACGCCGCCTCGTGCCGGCCCTTGCGGAAGACCTCGTCGAAGCGCGTCTCGTCGAGCTCGGGCCGGAAGTCCTCGCCCGGGGTGCCGACCTCGCAGTGCACCGGCCAGGAGTCGACGTAGTCCGGCTCGCTCGACCAGTGGTCGCCCGGGTCGACGTGGTGGTCCTTGGTGGCGACCACCGCGTCGTACCCGTGGTCGCCCGCGAGCAGGGCCGCGACCTTCCCCGCCACGGCGGCGCCTCCCGTGACGGGCAGCGAGCCTCCCTCGCAGAAGTCGTTCTGCACGTCGACGACGATCAGTCCGCGGGTCATGGGGCGAGGCTAGTCCCGGTCGACGCGCGAACCGCGCGCGGCGACGAC
>JBQGFI010000475.1:0-5364 GCA_052040065.1 Marmoricola sp. | reverse complement strand
CACCGTGCGGGCGTTGTAGATCGTCTTGGCCAGCGAGGTGTAGAGGATGTCGTTGACCAGGGTCGACTTGCCCGAGCCGGAGACGCCGGTGACCGCGACGAAGCAGCCGAGCGGGAAGCTGACGTCGATGTCGCGCAGGTTGTTCTCGTGGGCCCCGTGCACGGTGAGCTGGCGGCCCTTGGTGCGCGGACGGCGCACGTCGGGCACGGGGATCGACTTGCGCCCCGAGAGGTAGAGGCCAGTCTCGGAGTCGGGGTGCTCCAGCAGGTCGGCGACGGTGCCCGAGTGGACGACCTGGCCGCCGTGCTCGCCGGCACCCGGTCCGATGTCGACGACCCAGTCGGCGACGTTGATGGTGTCCTCGTCGTGCTCGACCACGATCAGGGTGTTGCCGAGCTCCTTGAGCCGCACCAGGGTCTCGATCAATCGCTGGTTGTCGCGCTGGTGCAGCCCGATGCTGGGCTCGTCGAGCACGTAGAGCACGCCCACCAGCCCGGCCCCGATCTGGGTGGCCAGGCGGATCCGCTGCGCCTCCCCGCCGGAGAGCGACCCGGACGGGCGGTCGAGCGAGAGGTAGTCGAGGCCCACGTCGAGCAGGAAGCGCAGCCGCTCCTGGATCTCCTTGAGCACCCGCTCGGCGATCTGGCGCTCCCGGGCGCTGAGCTCGAGCTGGCCGAGCCACGCGGACGCCTCGTTGATGGGCAGCGCGCACACCTCGGCGATGGTCCGCCCGCCCTCGCCGAAGGCGCCGCCGAGGGTGACCGCCATCGAGACCGGCTTGAGCCGGCTGCCGCCGCACTCGGGGCACGGCACCTCGCGCATGAAGCCCTCGAAGCGCTCGCGGCTGGTGTCGGTCTCGGCCTCCGCGTGCCGGCGCTCGATGTAGGGGCGCACGCCCTCGAAGGAGGTGTAGTAGGAGCGCTCGCGGCCGTAGCGGTTGGTGTGCCGCACGTGGACCTTGGTGGCGTGCCCCTCGAGGATCGCCTTGCGCCCCTTGGCCGGCAGGTCCTTCCACGGGGTGTTGAGGTCGAAGCCCAGCTCGGCACCCAGGGCGCCGAGGAGACGGGTGAAGTAGTCGGCGACGTGGGCGCCGGACCACGGCTGGATCACGCCCTCGCCGAGGGTGGCGTCGGGGTCGCTGACGACCAGCTCGGGGTCGACCTCCATCCGGGTGCCGAGGCCGTGGCACTCCGGGCAGGCCCCGAAGGGCGAGTTGAACGAGAACGAGCGGGGCTCGAGGTCGTCGGTGTCGATGTCGTGCTCGTTGGGGCACGACATCTTCTCCGAGAAGCGGAGCTCCTTGTGGGGGTCCTTGGCGTCGAGGTCGACCAGGTCGAAGACCACCAGGCCGGAGGCGAGGCCGAGCGCGGTCTCCACCGAGTCGGTCAGCCGGCGCTTGCTGCTCGGCTTGACGACCAGCCGGTCGACGACGACCTCGATGGTGTGCTTGCGCTGCTTCTCCAGCGCCGGGGCGTCGGCGAGCTGCACGGTCTGGCCGTCGACGCGGGCCCGGCTGTAGCCCTGGGTCTGCAGCGTGCGGAAGAGCTCGAGGTACTCCCCCTTGCGACCGCGGATGACGGGGGCCAGCACCTGGAAGCGGGTGCCCTCCTCGAGCTGCATCACGCGGTCGACGATCTGCTGCGGGGTCTGGCGCTCGATGGGGGCGTGGCAGACCGGGCAGTGCGGCCGCCCGGCACGGGCGAAGAGCAGCCGCAGGTAGTCGTAGACCTCGGTGATGGTGCCGACCGTGGAGCGGGGGTTCTTCGACGTGGACTTCTGGTCGATGGAGACCGCGGGGCTGAGGCCCTCGATGAAGTCGACGTCGGGCTTGTCCATCTGCCCCAGGAACTGCCGGGCGTAGGCCGAGAGCGACTCGACGTAGCGCCGCTGGCCCTCGGCGAAGATCGTGTCGAAGGCCAGGCTCGACTTGCCCGACCCCGACAGCCCCGTGAAGACGATGGGGCTGTCGCGGGGCAGGTCGACGGAGACGTCCTTGAGGTTGTGCTCCCGCGCTCCCCGGACGACCAGCTGATCAGCCACAGATGTACCCCTGCTGCGTTGTGGTGTGGTGCTTCGTGAGCGGCGTCGGCGAGTGGACGCTTCGAACACGTGTTCGCCAGCCTAGCGGACGCCGCCTGCTCGACGTACCCAACGCGCACCACCCGATCGTTACTCCGGGCAACCTACGTGGCGCCGCCGACAGTCCCAGGCACGGGCTCGGGAACGGCGCCGGACGGGACCCGAGCCGTGACGGGCGACACCCTAGGGTGAGTCGCATGAGCGAGCTCAACGCCCAGTACACGGGCAAGGTGTCCCCCGGTGGCAAGCCCGACGTGCGTGAGCTCGCCGGGCTCGTGGTGACGAAGGTCGCCGTCGACCACGAGATGTCCAACAACTGCTACCTGCTGCGGTGCCGTGCCACCGACGAGCAGCTGCTGGTCGACGCGGCCGCCGAGCCCGACGTGCTGCGCGCGCTCGCCGGCGACGGCGGCCTCGGGGCCATCGTGACGACCCACCAGCACTGGGACCACCACCGCGCCCTCGCCGAGCTGGCCGCCGCCACGGGCGCCACCACCATCGCGGGGACGGCCGACGCCGGGGCGATCGCCGAGCAGACCGGTGTCATGGTCGACGACACCGTCGAGCACGGCGACGTCGTCCAGGTCGGCGAGGTGCGGCTCGAGGTGATCCACCTGCGCGGCCACACGCCGGGGTCGATCGCGCTGCTGTACGACGACCCGCAGGGCACCCCGCACCTGTGGACCGGCGACTCGCTCTTCCCCGGGGGCGTCGGCAAGACCTGGTCGGCCGACGACTTCGCCTCGCTGGTCGACGACGTCGAGGAGCGGCTCTTCGGCCGGCTGCCCGACGAGACCTGGTTCTACCCCGGCCACGGTGACGACTCCGTGCTCGGCGTCGAGCGACCCCACCTCGCGGAGTGGCGCGAGCGCGGCTGGTAGCCGTGGCTCAGGTCGTCCAGAGCGACGAGCGTGCACCCGACCCGGCGACCAGGCGGCGCACGTCGTCGGCGTCGGACGGCGCGACCAGGAGCAGCAGCCCGCGCCCGGGCGGATCGGTGAGACCGGCGTGCAGCGCCTCCAGCCGGACGACGCGGCACCCGGGGGGCTGGCCGGGGTCGGCGACCTCGCGGTAGGAGTCGGCCAGCCCGACCCGACCGTCGTCGTCGACCCCCCAGACGACCAGGAAGTGCCCGACGTCGAAGGCCGCCGCGGGGTCGAGCGCCCCGGTGCGCAGGTTGGCGACGACCCCCACCGGCGGGCCCGCAAGCAGGCCCCGCAGCAGGGTGGCGAGCCCCGCGACCGGCACCTCGGCGACGGGCACCACCACGACCTCGGTCAGCGCCTCGACACCGGTGGCGACCCCGAGGGCGTCGGTGCCGCTCTCCCCCGACGTGGCCACGTGCGGCAGCACGCCCCACCCCGTGGTGTCGAGCGCGGCGCCCGGAGGACGCCAGTCCGCCACGTCGCTGGGGAAGACCCGCGAGCCGGACGCCAGCGCGAGCTCGACCACCGACGGGGGCGACGCCAGCACCGCGTGCAGCGCGACGTGGGCCGACCAGGGCCCGCAGAGCTGGTCGGGCTGCGGCAGCGCCTCCGCGTGCTGGGCGAGCACCCGCTCGTGGCCCGGGAAGCCCCGCAGGCCCGCCTCGGCGATCACGTCCCGCCCCTGCTCAGTAGAGCCATCGCAGCGACTCGAGGACCTCGGCGTCGGGCCGGTCGGCGGCCCACGCGGCGTCGGCGTCGCGGCAGGCGACGAAGGCGCCGAGCAGGTCCTCCCCCAGCACCTCGCGCACCAGGTCGCTGGCGAGCAGGTGGCGACGCTGCTCCTCCCACGTCGTGGCCAGCGGCAGCACCCCGGCCGCGGCCCGCTCGGCGTCGGTGAGGCCACCGGGGTCGACCTGCACCGGGTCGGGCGGCACCAGCTCCTCCTCGACGCCGGCGAGACCGGCGGCCAGCACCACGGCCAGGGCGAGGTAGGGGTTGGCCGAGGCGTCGCACGCCTTCAGCTCGACGTTGGTGACCTCCTCGCCCAGCAACCGCGACGGCGGGACCAGCCGGAGCGCGGCCTCGCGGTTCTCGACCCCCCACACGCCGTAGGCACCGGCCCAGTAGTGCGGGCGCCGACGCAGCAGCGAGCCGGTCGAGGGTGCCGTCACCGCCACGAGGCCGGGCAGCTCGCGCAGCAGCCCGGCCAGGTAGCCCCGGCCGACCTCGGAGAGCCCGTGGGCACCGGTGCCGGTCAGCGCGTTGCGGCCCCCGCGCTGCAGCGAGGTGTGCAGGTGCCAGCCGTTGCCGGCCACGTCGGGCCCCGGCAGCGGGGCGAGGGACGCCCGCAGGCCGTGGTCGCGCGCGGTGGCGTGGATGGTCTGGCGCGCGAGCACCTGCGCGTCGGCCGCCGCCAGCGGGTCGAGGGGAGCCAGGGCGAGCTCGACCTGCGCGCCGCCGTACTCGGCGTGGACCTGCCCGACCCGCAGGCCGTTGGCGTCGAGGTCACCGAGCAGGGCGACCACGAAGTCCTCGGCGTCGCGCACGGCGTTGGCGGAGTACGCCGGTCCGCGGTGCGCCGGCAGCAGCGCGCCCTCGTCGCCCTCGCGGGAGAGGTAGAGCTCGACCTCGAAGCCCGCGCGCGCCTCGAAGCCGGCCTCCGCCAACCGGGCGACGGTGCGCTCGAGCACGCTGCGCTGGCAGTAGGGCCAGGGGTCGCCGTCGGCCGTCACCTGCCGCCCGTGCGCCCACGCGAGACCCGGCTGGCCGGCGAGGGCGACGACGTCGGACGGCGCGTCGACCGCCGGGACCAGCCGCACGTCGCCCGAGGGCGTGGCGAGACCCTCGTGGGCGAAGGTGATGCCGTCGTGGCTGTCGAAGACCGCGAAGACCGCGGTCACGCCCACGCCGCGCCGCAGCGCCGCCTCGAGGTCGCCCACCGGCACGATCCGGCTGCGCACGATGCCGTTGTTGTCGACCCAGCCCACCTGGAGGCCGCGCACCCCCTCCGCGGTCAGGCGCTCGGTCAGCGCGGCGGCGTCGACGACGCGGTCGGGGCCCGGGGCGTGGCTCATGGGGCGAAACTACCGCCGCGGCGCACCCCGAGCAGCGACAATCGCCCCGTGCGAGACGTCCACCTGGTGCCCCTGGCCGCCGAGCACGTCCCGCTGCTGCTCGAGGCGATGCAGGACGAGCAGGTGCGCCGCTTCACGCGGGTGCCGGTGCCGATGCCCGAGGGCTGGCTGGCCGGCTGGGTGGCCGGCTTCGACGGCGAGCACCGCCACGGCTGGGCCGTGCTCGACCCCGGCGACGGCCGCTTCCTCGGCTACGCCGTGACCGGCCCGGTCGACCGCGCGGC
>JBQGFI010000474.1:0-3089 GCA_052040065.1 Marmoricola sp. | reverse complement strand
GTGACCACGCTGTTGGTGAGGCACTGCACGAGCGGTGGCGTGGAGCGGAGGTCCGAGAGGGGTGCGGGAGGCACGACATTCCCTTCGCTAGTACGAGCTAGATCAGGTTCGACGGGTCTCTTCTCAGCCCCTGGGGGCACCCCGTGTCGGCCTCGAACCTAGCCCGTCACTGGTCGCGCACGCGGCCCCGCAGCCGCTTGACCTCCGCCCGGCGGCGCTTGCCCTCGGCTCGGCGTCGCTGCGAGCCGCGGGTCGGCTTGGTCGGCACGCGGGGGAGCGGCGGGGGCGCCAGCGCCTCCCGGAGCCGGTCGGCCAGGCGCTGCCGCGCGGCCAGCCGGTTGCGGTGCTGCGAGCGGTGCTCCGAGGCGCTCACCGCGATCGTGGCGCCGAGGCGGCGTACGGCACGCGCGCGCTGCGCGTCGGTGAGGGCGCCGGTCGTGGTGAGGTCGAGCACCACCTCGACCCGGCTGTCGGTGGTGTTGACCGACTGCCCGCCCGGGCCCGAGGAGCGCGAGAAGCGCTCCACGAGGTCGCCTGCGGGGATCGTGAGGCCGTCCGGGACGCCGGGTCCCGGGCGGACGTGCAGCTCGCTCAGCGTCGTCGCCACTCGATCGCGGGGCAGGTGTCCATCACCATCGCCACCCCGGCGGCGCGGGTGCGCGCGAAGGCCTCGGTGTCGACGACGCCGAGCTGGAACCACACGCCGCGCGCGCCCACCGCGACCGCCTGGTCGGCGAAGTCGCCGGCCGCCTCGGAGCGGCGGAAGACGTCGACCACGTCGACCGGGAAGGGGATGTCGGCCAGCGTCGCGTAGCCCTGCTCGCCGAGCACCGTCGGGGCGTCCGGGTGCACCGGGACGATCCGCTTGCCGCGCTCCTGCAGCAGCGAGGCGATCGAGTACGCCGTGCGCCCGGGGTCGCCGGAGAGCCCCACGACCGCCCAGGTCTCGCAGTCGTCGAGCATCAGGCGCACCGCCTCGGGGTCCTGCCAGTCCTCAGCCATGCCCCCAGTGTGACGCCCCTAGGGTCGGGGCGTGCGCGAGGTCGAGCTGGTCACCGGGGCGGTCGAGCCCTCGACGCACGGCCCGCACGTGGAGCAGGTCGGCTGGGGCGTGGCCCGGCAGGTCGCGCGGCTGCTGGCCGAGCAGGTCGGGCCGGGGTCGCTCCTCGAGGAGCTGCCCGCCCGGGCCGAGGAGGCGGGCTGGGCGGCGTACGCCGTCTTCGAGGGGCGCACGGCGGTGGCGGTGGCCCTGGTGCACCGGGCGCTCCCGCGGGCGACGTACGCCGGTGAGACGGTCGCGGCCGGCGCCCCGGCCGGCACCCGCGAGGCGCTGCTGGTGCGCGCGCTGCACGACGCGGCGGCCGCGGGGGCGGTCGCGCTGACCGTGTCCCGGCCCGGGGTGGACCTCACTGGGTGGCCGCACGCTAACGCTCGTTAACATCGACCGCATGAGCGACGGCTACCCGATGTACGCGTTGTCCGAGGAGCACCAGGCGATCCGGGAGGCCATCCGGGCGATCACGACCGACAAGATCGCGCCGTACGCCGCGGCGGTCGACGAGGAGGCCCGCTACCCGGCCGAGGCGGCGCAGGCGCTGCAGGCCGCCGACTTCCACGCCCCCCACGTGCCGGAGCAGTACGGCGGCGCCGGGGCCGACGCCCTGGCCACCGTGCTGGTCATCGAGGAGGTCGCCCGGGCCTGCGTGAGCAGCTCGCTGATCCCCGCGGTCAACAAGCTCGGCTCGCTGCCGGTGCAGCTCGCCGGCTCCGAGGCGCTCAAGGAGCGCTACCTCGGCGCGCTCGCCCGTGGCGAGGGCGGCTTCTCCTACTGCCTCTCCGAGCCCGACGCCGGCTCCGACGCCGGCGGGATGAAGACGCGGGCGGTGCGCGACGGCGACCACTGGGTGCTCGACGGGGTGAAGCGCTGGATCACCAACGCGGGGGAGTCGGAGTACTACACCGTGATGGCCGTGACCGACCCCGAGAAGCGCACCCGCGGTGGCATCTCCGCCTTCGTGGTGGAGAAGTCCGACGAGGGCGTCTCCTTCGGCGCGCCGGAGAAGAAGCTCGGCATCAAGGGCTCCCCGACCCGCGAGGTCTACCTCGACAAGGTCCGGCTGCCGGCCGACCGGATGATCGGCGAGGAGGGCACCGGTTTCGCCACCGCGATGGCGACCCTCGACCACACCCGCATCACCATCGCCGCCCAGGCCGTCGGCGTCGCGCAGGGCGCCCTCGACTTCGCGCTCGACTACGCCAAGGAGCGCGAGCAGTTCGGCAAGCCGATCGCCGACTTCCAGGGCCTGCAGTTCCTCCTCGCCGACATGGGCATCAAGGTCGAGGCCGCCCGCCAGCTGACCTACGCCGCCGCCGGCCGCTCCGAGCGCGGCGACAAGGACCTCACCTTCTTCGGCGCCGCCGCCAAGTGCTTCGCCTCCGACACCGCGATGCAGGTGACCACCGACGCCGTGCAGGTGCTCGGCGGCTACGGCTACACCCGCGACTACCCGGTCGAGCGGATGATGCGCGACGCCAAGATCACCCAGATCTACGAGGGCACCAACCAGGTCCAGCGCATCGTCGCCGCCCGCCAGCTCCTCTCCGGGATCCAGTCGCAGCTCTGAGGCTCCGCCCACGGTCCTCGGGTGGTCGAGGAGGTTGCGCAGCAATCCTGGGTGGTCGAGGAGGTTGCGCAGCAACCGTCTCGAGACCCCGTGCGCCGCATACCTCACCGGGTCTCGAGACAGGCGCTGCGCGCCTTCCTCGACCACCCGGGACCTCGGGTCCCTGAGGTGCGAGCGCCAGCGAGCCTCGAAGGGCCCCGCGCCCGCACCCGAGAAGTTGTCCACAGATCTCGAACACTTGTTCTATTGACGCTTGCGCAGGCGTAGAATTCATGCATGGAGCCCAGCCCCTACCTCCCCAAGCGGCAGGTCCTCGACGTCATGGTCGAGGCCCGCGCGGAGGAGCAGGAGGCGCAGGTGCGTCAGCTGCGGCTGGCGCTGCAGTGGGCGCTGCTCCACCCCGCCGCCGACGGTGCGGCGTACGCCGGGTGGGGTGACGACGGCCTCGTCCTCGGTGACGGCGTG
>JBQGFI010000473.1:0-1804 GCA_052040065.1 Marmoricola sp. | reverse complement strand
GTCCACACGTTGAAGCGCAGGCCCCCGACGTCCTCGAGCTCGACGGTGTCGATGCGGAGCATCTCGATCCAGCCCCGGCCGAGCGTGTAGCCCATCACGTAGAGCGCGAGCACGCGGCCGTGGCCGAGCCGGAGCCGCCGGTCGAGCAGGACCAGCAGCGCGGCGGCGGCGAGGTTCCAGAGCAGCTCGTAGAGGAAGGTGGGGTGGAAGGTGGCGAACTGCTCGTAGCCGAGCGGTCGGTTGGCCGGGTCGATCTCCAGGCCCCAGGGCAGCGTGGTCGGGCCGCCGAAGAGCTCCTGGTTGAAGTAGTTGCCCAGCCGGCCGATCGCCTGGGCGACGATCAGGCCCGGCGCCAGGGCGTCGGCGAAGGGACGGATCCGGATCCCCCGCCGCCAGCAGTAGAACCACGCGCCGAGGAAGCCACCGGAGATGGCGCCCCAGATGCCGAGGCCGCCGTTCCAGACCTGCAGCGCCCCCCACGGGTCGCCGCCGGGCCCGAAGTAGAGCTGGTGGTCGGTGGCGACGTGGTAGAGCCGCGCGCCGATGACGCCGGCGGGCACCGCCCACAGCGCGACGTCGGCGACCTCGCGGGGCCGGCCCCCGGGCGCCACCCAGCGGCGGTCGCCGATCCACACGGCGGCCACGACGCCGACGATGATGCCGAGGGCGTAGGCGCGGATCGGCACCGGGCCGAGGTGCCAGACCCCCTGCGAGGGGCTCGGGATGGAGCCGGGGACGAGCAGCAGGTCGGCGATCATGGGTGCTCCCGCAGGATCCGTCGGAGGTCGTCGGCCATCTCCGCCGGCGTGGTGGAGTGGCTCCACAGCAGGTCGGGGCGACCGTCGGCCACGGAGACCGCCACCGCGCCGCGACCCTCGTCGAGCCGCACCCGCAGTGCGTCGGCCAGCGCGACCACGTCGTCGTCAGAGCCGCGCGCGCCGCGGAAGGACGGGTCGAAGCGGTCGAGGTGGCGGCGGAGCACCGCGGGGGTGTCGTGCTCGGGGTCGGTGGTCACGAAGAGCACCTCCACCTGCTCCCGATCGGTCTCGGGGAGGAGGTCGACGGCACGCGCCAGCGTGCTCAGCACCACCGGGCAGATGGTGGTGCACCGGCTGAAGCCGAAGAACACCACGGCCCGCCCCGGCTCCGACGCGAGGTCGAGCGCCGCGCCGTCGGTGTCGGTGAGCGCCACCGACGGGATCGGCTGGCGGTCGCCGCGGTCGAGCAGCGCCCCGCGGTAGCCGTCGTCGTCGGGCCCGCCGAGGTCGCTGACCGCGGCCGTCTCGTCGCCCAGCCCGCACCCGGCGAGCGCCACCATCGCGACGAGCGCCGTCAGCCAGGCCACCGCCGCGCGGGGCCGCTCAACGAGCCCGGACACCGCGGGCGAGGTCCTCGGTCAGCGCCGCGAGCCGACGGTGCGCCTCGAGGCCCTCGTGGTCGAGCAGCGCGCGCACGAAGGCGGAGCCGACGATCACGGCGTCGGCGTACGCCGCCACCTCCGCGGCCTGGTCGCCGGTGCCGACGCCGAGTCCCACGCCGATCGGCAGGTCGGTGACCACGCGGGTGCGCGCCACCAGGGGTCCGGCCAGGTCGGAGCTGGTGGTGCGCGCGCCGGTGACGCCCATGACGGCGGTGGCGTAGACGAAGCCGCGGCACTCGGCCGTCGTGGTCCGCAGCCGCTCGTCGGTCGAGGAGGGCGCCACCAGGAAGACCTTGTCGAGGTCGTGCTCGTCGGCGGCGGCGATCCAGCGGGCCGCCGACTCCGGGGTCAGGTCGGGGGTGATCAGGCCCGCTCCCCCGGCGT
>JBQGFI010000472.1:0-4503 GCA_052040065.1 Marmoricola sp. | reverse complement strand
ACCTGCCCGACCGCCTCGCCGCCCTCGAGCCCGCGGTGGTCGGCGACGACGCCGCCCACGCCCGGCTGCTGGGGGCGCTCGCGGCGGGTCGCTGCTACGACCTCGACCCGCAGGTGCCCCGCGACCTCGCCCGTCGCGCGCGGTCTCGGCCACCCGGAGGTGCAGTCGCTGACGACGTAGCGGTGAGAGGCCGGCCAGCAGCTCGTCGCGCAGGAGCGCGTGGGCGAAGCGGTAGCCCGTGCCGTCCGGCCGCAGCACCACGATGCGCTCGTCGACCGCGTCGTCGAGCAGGTCGACGAGCTCCTCGGGATCGATCCTCGTGACGCGGGCCAGCAGGTCGAGATCGAGGTCGTCGGAGATCACGGCGGCCGCACGGAGCGCCTGGAGCACGCCCGCGTCGAGCACCGCCAGGCGTCGCCCGAGCACCGAGCGCACCAGGAGCGGCGTACCTCCCTCCAGGCGCTCCGCGGGCGAGAGCCGGGCGTACTCGGTGACGAAGAGGGCGTTGCCGCCGGTGCGCTCGGCGAGGTCGCGCACCTCCTCGGTCGGCAGGGCCTCCCCGGCCACGACGGCGCACAGCCGGTCGACGTCGCGCTCGGTGAGCGGGGGAACCACGAGGTGGCGGGCGTGGCCGCGGCGCAGCACCTCGGCGACCGCCCGGGTCACCGGCGGCGGTGCGTCGTCGACGTCCCGCACGGTGAGCACCACGAGGACGCCGTCCGAGAGCGTCGCCGCGAGGTGGGTCAGGCACTGCAGCGTGCCGTCGTCGGCCCACTGCACGTCGTCGACCAGCAGCACGAGCGGCCCGCGGCGCCTGGCGTGCGCCGCCACCAGCGCACCCACACGGTCGAGGACGTCGTAGCGAGCGGTGTCGGCGTCGGCTCCCTCGGGGACGCGGAGCACCTCGTCGGGATCGGCCCCCAGCCCCGCGACGACCTGCCTCAGCGGCCACCCGGCGGGAGCGCTCGAGTCCTCGGGGCAGCCGGCGCGCACGACGTGGGCACCCGCGGCGGTGGCCAGGGCGAGCACCCGCTCGGCCAGCCGGGTCTTGCCGATGCCGGCGGGGCCGGTGAGCACCAGCCAGGCGGGGGCGCCCTCGCCGGCCCGGGCGAGGGCTTCGCGGGAGACGCCGAGCTGGGTCTCGCGCCCGACGAAGGTGTCGTCGCCGAGGGGTGCCGGGGCGGGCGCCTCGGTGGGACCCGGGCCGGCGGGGAGGACGCCGCGCAGCGTGGGAGGACCCGGGTCGGCGCGGAGCAGCGAGGTCTGCAGGTCGCGCAGCTGGGTGGACGGCTCGAGGCCGAGGTCGGCGTCGAGCCGGTCGAGGTGGCGGCGCAGCTGCTCGAGGGCGTCGGCGGTGCGGCCGGCGCGGTGCAGCGCCAGCGCCAGCAGGCGGGCCGCCTCGTCGTCGTGCGGGCGGGTCTGTCGCAGCTCGAGCGCGGACGCCACGGCGTCCTCGACGTCGCCGGCCCCCAGCAGGCCCATCACCTGGATGCGGTGGGCGAGCACCCGCCGCTCCTCCCAGGCATGCGCCTCGGGTGCGGCCCACAGCGGCTCGCCAAGGTCGGCCACCACCGGGCCCCGCCACCGCGCGAGGGCGTCGGTGGCCGCGCCCGCCGCCTCCGACCAGCGCTCGTCCCGCTGGGCGGCCTGGGCGGCGGTGACGTCGGCGAGGAAGAGGTCGGCGTCGACCTCGTGCCCGGTCGTGTCGAGCAGGTAGCCCGGAGCCTGGCGGACCAGCGGGGACGGAGCGGTCGAGCCGTCGCGCAGCACCCGGCGCAGGTTGGAGACGTACACCTGCAGGCTCGGCAGCGCGCTCGCCGGGAGGTCGTCCCCCCACACGGCGTCGAGCAGGGCGTCGGCGTGCACGACCCGGCCGCGGGAGAGCAGCAGCCGGGCGAGCACCAGGCGCTGCTTCGGCGCGCCGAGGTCGAGCGCGGTGCCGGCGCGCCGCACCTGCAGCGGGCCGAGCAGGTCGAACGCGAGCGGGGCGACGGTCGGAGCCACGACCCCCACCTCCTCGCACCGGGCTTGGCGACACATTGGCGGGTCCTTGGTCCGTCGTGGGAGGTGCCCGCCGGCTCGCCCAGGCGATCGCCAAGCGGCCGCGCACAGTCTCTCCTCACCCGCCCACCAGGGCCACCCCCAGACCGAGCCTCCAGGAGGAAGTCATGTCCCTGTTCCACGCCCTGCGCCCCGACCGTCCCGCCCGCTCCGCCTCGGGAGCCCAGGTCGAGCAGCTGCTCGCCGTCCTGGCGCGCAGCACGCCCACGGTGCACCTGCCCGGCAGCGAGGAGTACGCCGCCGCCGTCGCGCCCTGGAACCTCGCGGTCGCCCCCCGGCCCCTCGCCGTCGTCGCCGCCGAGCGGGCCGAGGACGTCGTGGCCGCGGTGCGCTTCGCGCGCCGCCACCGTCTCGCCGTCACGGTGCAGGCCACGGGCCACGGCGTCACGCACGCCCTCGACGGCACCATCCTGGTCTCGACGAGGTCGATGCGGGGCCTCCAGCTGCACGCCGACGGCCGTTGGGTGCGCGCCCAGGCCGGCGTCACCTGGGACGAGGTGCTGCAGGCAGGCGCCCCCCACGGCCTGGCCGGTCTCAGCGGCTCCGCGCCCGGCGTCGGCGTCGTCGGCTACACGACCGGCGGCGGTCACGGCCCGCTCGCACGCAGCCACGGCCTGGCCAGCGACACCGTGCGTGCCTTCGAGGTCGTGACGGGCGACGGGCAGCTGCGGCGCGCGACGAAGCGTGAGCACCCGGACCTCTACTGGGGCCTGCGTGGGGGCAAGGGCGCGCTCGGCATCGTCACCGCGATCGAGCTCGACCTGCTCCCCATCCGCGACCTCTACGCCGGGTCGGTGTGGTTCGACGGCGCCGACGCCCCCGAGGTGCTGCGCGCCTGGGCGCGCTGGAGCGTGTCGCTGCCTGACGGCGCCACCACCTCCGTGGCGATGATGCGTCTTCCCGACCTCCCCGGGGTGCCGCCGCCGCTCGCCGGCCGTCTCACGGTGTCGGTCCGCTTCGCGTGGGTGGGCGATCCGGCGCGCGGCGCGGAGGCGCTCGCGCCGCTGCGTGCGGCGGCGTCGCCACTGGTCGACACCGTCGCGGTCATGCCGTACGCCGCGCTGGGGGCGATCCACGCCGACCCCGTGGACCCGATGCCCTCGCGGGAGGCGCACGCCCTGCTGCGGGCCTTCCCGGAGGCCGCCGTCGAGCAGCTGCTCCGCGTGGCCGGTCCGCAGGTGCCGGACTGCCCGCTGATCGCCGTCGAGGTCCGCCAGCTCGGGGGCGCGGTGTCACGGGTCCGCGAGCCCAGTGCGGTCGACCACCGCGAAGCGGCCTACTCCCTCCTCGTGGTCGGGCCGGGGGTGCCGCCCGTGGTCGACGCTGTCGACCACGCCGCCGCGGCACTGCTCCAGGGGCTGCGGTCGTGGGACACCGGCGGCCGGCTGCCCAACTTCGCCCCGCCCAGCACCCGGGAGGCCGCCGAGCGTGCGTGGAGTGCCCCCACCCGGGAGCGGCTGCGTCGCGTCTCGCGGGCCTACGACCCGCGGGGCGTCATCGCCGCCGCGTCTCCGCTGCGGCGCTGACGATGCGGGGCCGTGACGGTGCTCGCGCGGTCGGTGCCTAGGGTCGGAGCATGATCGACCTGCGCAGCGACACCGTCACGGCCCCGACCCCCGGCATGCGCCGGGCGATGGCCGAGGCGGAGGTCGGCGACGACGTCTACGGCGAGGACCCCGAGGTCACCCGGCTGCAGGAGCGGGTGGCCGACCTCTTCGGCTTCGAGGCCGGGCTCTTCACGCCGACCGGCTCGATGGCCAACGTGCTGGCGGTGACGCTGCTCGTCGAGCCCGGGCAGGAGGTGCTCTGCGAGGCGCGCGCCCACATCCTGCGTGCCGAGCTGGGCGCCCACGGCGCCTACGGCGGGATCACCAGCCGCACCTGGTCCGACGAGCGCGGGCAGGTCGACGTCGACGTCGTCCGCGCCATGTACGCCCCGGACATGGGTCCCTTCTTCGTGCGCACCGCCTGCCTCTCGGTGGAGAACACCCACAACTTCGCCGGCGGCACCGTGGTGCCGCTCGCCGCGCTGCAGCAGCTGCGCGGCTTCGCCGACGAGGTCGGCAGCGCGGTGCACGTCGACGGTGCGCGGATCTGGAACGCGCACGTCGCCACCGGCACCTCGCTTCGCGACTACGGCGCGGTGGCCGACGCGATGGCGGTGTGCTTCTCCAAGGGCCTCGGCGCCCCGGTCGGCTCGATGGTCCTCGGCAGCGCCGAGCTGATCACCGAGGCGCGGGTGCGGCGCAAGCGGATGGGCGGCGGCATGCGCCAGGTGGGCGTGCTGGCGGCCGCGGCGTCGTACGCGCTCGACCACCACGTGGAGCGGCTGGCCGACGACCACGAGCACGCCCGCCTGCTCGCCGAGGCCTGCGGCGCCGACCCCGCGCTGACCGAGACCAACGTCGTCGTCGTCGACGTGCCCGACGCCGCCGCCGTGGT
>JBQGFI010000471.1:0-3060 GCA_052040065.1 Marmoricola sp. | reverse complement strand
GTGATCTCCGTCTTGGTCTTGGCCCCGCCGTCGGCGTCGCAGCCGCGCCGGGGAGGGCGCGCGGCGACGTCGAGCAGCGCCCGCTGCCGCGGCAGGACGACGTGGTGGGCGCAGGCGGCGCAGTCCAGCGTCATCTGCCCGGCGGTGTCGGCCTCGTCGTACGGACGTCGCTCGTAGGTCATGGGGCCGACGCTAGGGGCTACCGCGAGGTAGAGGGGGACGTACCGCTGGGTAGTGTTCCGGTGTCCCTGCCCAGGTCCGCGACCCATGCTCCAGGAGCTCCCGTTGTCGCTGTTCGTCGCCGGCTCGATCGCCACCGACCACCTGATGAGCTTCGGAGGTCGCTTCTCCGACTCGCTCGTGGTCGACCAGCTCGACAAGCTGTCGGTCTCCTTCCTCGTCGACGACCTGGAGATCCGCCGCGGGGGGTGCGCGGGCAACATCAGCTTCGGCCTGGCCGCGCTCGGCCTGCGGCCGGTCCTCGTGGGTGCGGCGGGGGAGGACTTCGCCGACTACCGCTCCTGGCTGGAGCGGCACGGCGTCGACTGCGACTCCGTGCACATCTCCACCGAGCGGCACACCGCGCGCTTCGTGTGCACGACCGACACCTCGATGGCACAGTTCGCGAGCTTCTACCCCGGCGCGATGAGCGAGGCGCGGCTCGTCGAGCTGGCCCCGATCGCGCAGCGCGTCGGGGAGCCGAGCTACGTGCTGGTCGGCCCCGACGACCCGGAGGGGATGCTGCGCCACACCGACGAGTGCCGGCAGCGCGGCTACCGATTCGTGGCCGACCCCAGCCAGCAGCTCGCCTTCGGTGAGGGCGACATGATCCGCCGGCTGATCGACGGGGCGGCGTACCTCTTCAGCAACGAGTACGAGTCGCACCTGATCCAGAGCAAGACCGGGTGGAGCCAGGACGACGTGCTCGACCGCGTCGGCACGCAGGTGGTGACCCTGGGCAAGGACGGCGTGCGCGTGGTCGCGCACGGCGCCGAGACCGTCGAGGTGGGCGCCGTGCCCGGCGTCCGGGCCGTGGAGCCCACCGGTGTCGGTGACGCCTTCCGGGCGGGCTTCCTGGCGGCGCTGCAGTGGTCGCTGGACCACGAGCGCGCCGCCCAGGTGGGCTGCACGCTCGCGGCGTACGTCGTGGAGGGCGTCGGCACCCAGGAGTACTCCTTCACCCGTGAGCAGTTCGCCCAGCGGCTCGCCACGGCGTACGGCGAGCAGGCGGCCGACGAGGTGCGTCCGCACCTGGCCGGCTGAGGTCGCGACTCCCGTCCCACGGGTCACAACCGCCACGTCCTCGGACCGATAGGCCGGGCACGGGACGGGCACAGGTGAGTAGTAGGGTTTCCCTGTCCGTCGTCGGTCACCCAGCCCGTCCGCACGAGGTCTGGGTTTCCCCCGCAGAGAGGCTCGGTACGTGAGTCTGAAGTCCCCGACGCGCCGTCGCGGCGCCGTGGCCGCGAGCGTGATGCTGGCGGCCTCGGTCCTCAGCGGCTGCTCGACCGAGACGCAGGACCAGATCAAGCGGCTCGCCAACCCCGAGACGGCGTCGGTCCAGGCGCCGGCGATGCACGACCTGTGGATGTGGTCCTGGCTGGCCGCGGCCATCACCGGCGTGCTCGTCTGGGGTCTGATCGGCTACGCCTCGATCCGCTTCCGGCGTCGCAGCGAGTCCGAGATCCCCGTGCAGACGCGCTACAACCTGCCGATCGAGATCCTCTACACCGTCGCCCCGCTGATGATGGTGATCGTGCTCTTCAAGTTCACCGTGGAGACGCAGAACGAGGTGCTCGACCCCGACCGCGAGGCCGAGGAGGTCGTCACGGTCGTCGGCCAGCAGTGGTCGTGGACCTTCAACTACAACCTCGGCTACGACGACGAGTCCCGCTCCTACGAGCCCGAGGGCGGCGACACGGTCTTCGACGTCGGCACCCCGGCCGAGCCCCCGACGCTCTACCTGGTCAAGGACAAGACCGTCGAGCTCAACCTCTTCAGCCCCGACGTGGCGCACTCCTTCTGGGTCCCGGCGTTCCTCTTCAAGATGGACGTGATCCCCGGACGCGCCAACAGCTTCACCGTGACGCCCGACCGACTGGGCACCTACGTGGGCCGCTGCGCCGAGCTCTGCGGCACTCGCCACACCCGCATGCTCTTCGACGTCAAGGTCGTCGAGCAGGACGAGTACGACCAGCACCTCGCCGACCTCGCCGACCAGGGCAACACCGGTCCGGCGCTCGGTGGCGCCGACGCCGACTCCGTGCCGGGCCTGCAGCCCGCGGAGCAGGGAGGGGAAGAATGACCGCCGTCTCCGACGCGCCGTCGCACGTCACCGTCGAGCAGCCCAAGCACAGCCTGGGGACCCAGCTCGCCCGGATCATGACCACGACCGATCACAAGCTGATCGGCAAGCTCTACCTCACCACGTCGTTCGTGTGGTTCCTCGTCGGCGGCGTCATGGCGCTGGTGATCCGCTCCGAGCTGGCCTTCCCCGGCTCGCAGGTGGTCAGCGACGAGGTCTACAACCAGCTCTTCACCATGCACGGCACGATCATGCTGCTGCTCTTCGCGACGCCGCTGTTCTTCGGCTTCGCCAACGTGATCATGCCGCTGCAGATCGGCGCCCCCGACGTGGCGTTCCCGCGCCTCAACATGTTCAGCTACTGGCTGTTCCTGTTCGGCGGGCTCATCGCCGCCTCGGGCTTCCTCACGCCCCAGGGAGCCGCAGACTTCGGGTGGTTCGCCTACACGCCCCTCTCGGACGCCGTACGCAGTCCGGGTGTCGGTGGCGACCTCTGGATCATGGGCCTCTGGATGGCCGGTCTCGGCTCGATCCTCGGTGGCGTCAACTTCATCACCACCATCATCTGCATGCGCGCGCCCGGCATGACGATGTTCCGGATGCCGATCTTCGTCTGGAACACGCTGATCACCAGCATGCTCGTGATCATGGTGTTCCCGATCCTCGCGGGCGCGCTGCTGTCGCTGGAGGCCGACCGGATCCTCGGGGCCCACGTCTTCGACCCGTCGCACGGCGGCCCGATCCTGTGGCAGCAC
>JBQGFI010000470.1:0-2730 GCA_052040065.1 Marmoricola sp. | reverse complement strand
CTTGACCAGACGCGGGTCGGCGTCGAACTTCTGCTCGCTCATCTTGAAGAGCATCGCCAGGAAGTTCTCGGTGTAGGAGAGCTCGTTGTCGGGGTAGACGTACGGCTTGCCCTGCGCGTGGCGGAAGGCCCAGGCGCCGAGGGTCGGCATCTTCGCGATCATCCGCACGATCTGCATGTGGCGGTTGTCGGCGTCGTCGATGCGGCCGGACTCGGGGTAGAAGGTCGAGAGCGCGCCCACCGAGGCCATCAGCATGCCCATCGGGTGGGCGTCGTAGCGGAAGCCCTGCATGAAGGTCTTGATGTTCTCGTGCAGGAAGGTGTGGTGGGTGATCTCGTGCACCCAGGCGTCGTGCTCGTCCTTGGTCGGCAGCGCGCCGTGGATGAGCAGGTAGGCCACCTCCAGGAAGGAGGAGTGCTCCGCGAGCTGCTCGATGGGGTAGCCCCGGTACTCCAGGATCCCCTTCTCGCCGTCGATGTAGGTCACCGAGCTGCGGCACGACGCGGTGTTGACGAAGCCGGGGTCGTAGGTGCTCAGCCCCGGGGAGTCGTCGTCGGTCCTGATCTTGCCGAGGTCAGCGGCGCGGATGGCCCCGTCGGTGATCTCGATCTCGTAGTCCTGGCCGGTCCGGTTGTCCCGGACGGTCAGGGTGTCCTTGCCACTGGCGCTCACGTGGGCTCCTCGCGTATCGCGGTGAGGGGCGGTCTGCCCCTTTCGTACGTCGGGCGGCAGCGGGCACACGTCACCCGTCTCCCTGCCCTCAACCTAGTGGCAGGCTCGAACGTGCGACCACCCGGTCCCCGTGCCGATCATGCGCAGCCTGCGCGTTTTGACGCTCTCTCAAACCCCGGGCTAACCTTGGGGGTCGCGTCTCCTGCCGCGTCCACGCGCTCGCGTGGGTGCAGTTCCGGGGAGGCTGCCGCTCTCGACGTACGTCGGGCCGCGTCACGCCCCGGGCAGTGTTCGTCAGAAGGCGCGGTACCACTGCCGGCCCGACACCTCGGTCCGGTCCCGACGAACAAGTGAGGGATTCCCTGTGCGCACGTACAGCCCCAAGCCCGGCGACATCACGCGCGAGTGGCACGTCATCGACGCCACCGACGTCCGCATGGGCAAGCTCGCCGTCCAGGTCGCGAACCTGCTGCGCGGCAAGCACAAGCCGATCTTCGCCCCGCACGTCGACACCGGCGACTTCGTGATCGTCGTCAACGCCTCCAAGGTGTCGCTCTCGGGCACGAAGGCCACCAAGAAGATGTCCTACCGCCACTCGGGCTTCCCGGGTGGTCTGACGGCCACCCCGGTGGGTGAGCTGCTGGAGAAGGACGCCCGCAAGGCCATCGAGCAGGCGGTCTGGGGAATGCTCCCCAAGAACCGTCTCGGTCGTCAGGTGCTCAAGAAGCTGAAGGTCTACTCCGGCCCCGAGCACCCGCACCCCGCGCAGAAGGCCAAGCCGTTCGAGATCACGCAGATCTCCCAGTAAGCATCGCTTCCCCAGACCTAAGGACTTTTCGTGGCTGACAGCACCGACACCCAGGACACCGAGACCTTCGAGACCAACGAGCAGGGTCTCGCCTACACCTCCGAGAGCGCCCCGAGCGCCGACGCCCCCGAGCGCCCCGCCACCATCGCCCCTGCTGCGGCCACCGGTCGCCGCAAGGAGGCCGTGGCCCGCGTGCGCATCGTGCCGGGCACCGGCCAGTGGAGCGTCAACGGTCGTGACCTCGACAGCTACTTCCCCAACAAGCTGCACCAGCAGGTCGTCAACGAGCCCTTCGTGACCACGCAGCTCGAGGGCCGCTTCGACGTCATCGCCCGCATCCACGGCGGCGGCATCACCGGTCAGGCCGGCGCCCTGCGCCTCGGCGTGGCCCGCGCCCTCAACGCCGTCGACCTCGAGGCCAACCGTCCCGGCCTCAAGCGCGCCGGCCTGCTGACCCGCGACGCCCGCGTCATCGAGCGCAAGAAGGCCGGTCTGAAGAAGGCCCGCAAGGCGCCGCAGTTCAGCAAGCGCTGACC
The DNA here is from genome assembly GCA_052040065.1 of Marmoricola sp. Classification (GTDB taxonomy): domain Bacteria; phylum Actinomycetota; class Actinomycetes; order Propionibacteriales; family Nocardioidaceae; genus Marmoricola. The sequence continues at coordinate 714 of JBQGFI010000470.1, read as the reverse complement.
CCGGCCCAGGGACCCCAGTGCGGATCTTCGGGACCGACGGGGTCCGGGGGCTCGCCAACGGACAGCTGACCGCCGAGCTCGCGCTCGGCCTCGGCGTGGCGGCCGCCCGGGTCCTCGTGGACCACGGGGAGTACGACCGCGACCGCCCGCTGGCGGTCGTCGGTCGCGACACGCGCATCTCCGGCCAGTTCCTCGAGCACGCCGTCGTCGCCGGCCTCTCCTCGGCCGGCGGCGACGTGCTGCGGCTGCGCGTGCTGCCGACGCCCGGCGTCGCCTACCTGACCGACCTGCTGGGCGCCGACGTCGGCGTCGTCATCAGCGCTTCGCACAACGCGATGCCCGACAACGGCATCAAGTTCCTCGCCCGCGGAGGCGTCAAGCTCGACGACGACCTCGAGCGGGCCATCGAGAAGCGGCTGCGCGAGCCCTGGCAGCGGCCCACGGGCGCGGGGGTCGGCCGCGTGCGCAGCCACCTGCGCGGTGGCGACGACTACGTCGCGCACCTGGTCTCCACCCTCACCAAGCCGCTCGCCGGCCTGACCCTCGTGCTCGACTGCGCCGAGGGCGCCGCGAGCGAGGTCGGTCCCGCCGCCCTGCGTGTCGCAGGCGCCGAGGTGATCGCGATCCACGCCTCGCCCGACGGGCTCAACATCAACGACGGCTGCGGCTCGACGCACCTCGAGCCGCTGCGCTCCGCGGTGCTCACGCACGGTG
>JBQGFI010000469.1:0-2070 GCA_052040065.1 Marmoricola sp. | reverse complement strand
ATCAGCGGGCCCGGCGAGCCGCCGTCGAGGGTGTACCCCTCGACCTGCTCCCCGGTGGGCAGCTCGACGGTGCCCTGCGACGCGACGAGGTCGACGCTGACGTCGGGGTCCCCGGGGGCGTCGGTGCGGAGGTCGTCGACGCTCACCGTGGCCCCGTCTGCGGCCCTGTCAGCGGCCCTGTCTGCGGCGCCGTCGGCGGCGAGCGCGAGGCCGCCGCCGTGCACGTGGGCGAAGCCCACCCCCCCCCCGGAGTCGGGCACGCCCAAGTCGGCCCCCCAGTACGACCCCGGGAGCCGGCTGTGCCACCACATCCACCCCAGCGGCAGCACCAGGGCGAGGACGAGCCCGACCGCCAGGAGCAGCCGGAGCCGACCCCTCATCGCCCCGGGGGCCGCGGGGTCACGCCGCGACGCGCGCGGCCTCGGCCGGCTGCGACCTCGGCACCCGACGGCCCGCCTGCAGGGCGACCGCGAAGAGCACCATCGCGTTGAGGCCGTGCAGCAGGCCGGCGTACGGCGTGCTGTGGCCGAAGAGGCCGAGCGCGACCTGGAGCACGACCAGCGCGAGCAGCGCGGCCGCCCACACGACGCCGCCGGGCACCTTGGCGAAGGGCGAGAGGACCAGCAGGACCAGGGCGACCAGCGGGATCAGCATCATGCCGACCATGCCGTGGAGCATGAAGCCGACGACGCCGGTGAACTCCAGGCCACCGTCCGACCCCATGTCGGCGCCCTGGAGGGTGTTGCCCTCCTGGACCCAGACGTAGAGGCCGGAGATGGCGAAGACCATGACGGCGGCCTGGAAGGCCACGAGTCCGGCGATGGTGTGGGCGAGTCCCTTGTAGGCAGCGTGCATGACGGGGGCCTTCCGAGCGTGGGGTGCCCTCTAGATCAGCGCGAGGCGCGTCCCCTGGCAACGCAATTGCGGTCCCGACGGGGCAGCGGACTAGATCACCGGCCCGGCAGATGCCTCACAGCGGACGAAACGACCGCCGTCCGCTGGTCAGCGGGCCCGGAAGGCGTCGGCGGCGTACACGCCGAGGAGCTTGACGTCGGTGGTGAAGAAGCGCAGCTCCTCCAGCGCCCGCTGCACCGGCAGGTCGTCGGGGTGGCCGTCGACCTCGGCGAGGAACTGGGTGCCGGTGAAGTGGCCGCCGACCATGTAGCTCTCGAGCTTGGTCATGTTGACGCCGTTGGTGGCGAAGCCGCCGAGCGCCTTGTAGAGCGCGGCCGGGAGGTTGCGCACGTTGAAGACGAACGACGTCACGACCGGGCCGCGACCCGCCTCGGCCTGCACGAAGTCGCGCGAGAGCACCACGAAGCGGGTGGTGTTGTGGTCCTCGTCCTCGACGTCGTGCCGCAGCACCTGCAGGCCGTAGGTCTCCGCGGCCAGCGGCGGCGAGATCGCCGCCTGGGTCGGGTCGCCGGACTCCGCGACCTCGCGCGCGGCGCCCGCGGTGTCGCCGGAGATCATCGGCCGCAGGCCGAGCTCGCGGATCACCCGGCGGCACTGGCCGAGCGCGTGCACGTGGCTGTGCACGGTCCGGATCGACTCGAGCGTGGCGCCCGGCAGCGCCATCAGGGAGAACTGGATGCGCAGGAAGTGCTCGGCGACGATGTGCAGCCCCGAGTCGGGCAGGAAGTGGTGCACGTCGGCGACCCGGCCGGCGATCGAGTTGTCGATCGGGATCATCGCGAGGTCGGTCTCGCCGCTGGCCGCCGCCGCGAAGGCGTCCTCGAAGGAGGCGCAGGGCACGGCCTCGAGGTCGGGATAGTGCTCCAGGCACACCAGGTGGGAGTTGGCGCCCGGCTCGCCCTGGTAGGCGATGCGGCTGGCGGGGTGGGTCACCGGGCGAGTTTCCCACGCCCCGCCCGCCCACCGGGCGCGCCGTCGTAGGACGAGAAGGCGGGTCTGCCTACCCTCGTCGCGTGCAGACCTTCCTCGCGGTGCTCGCCCTCCTGGTCGCCGCCGCCGCCCTCGTCGTGGCGCTGCGCGGCCGCGGTGGCGCGCGGCGCCGTCCGGTCGACGAGGGTGACCTGCCCACCGACGTCCAGGCGCTGCGCCGCGCGG
>JBQGFI010000468.1:0-4893 GCA_052040065.1 Marmoricola sp. | reverse complement strand
TCGGTGGCCTCCGGCACGCCGCTCGACCCGGACCCCCGCGAGGTGTGCGAGACCGCGTGGGTCCCGTGGGCCGACGTCGTCGCCTCCGCGCGCCGCGCACCGGTGCTGCTGAGCCCCTGGTCGACGCAGCAGTGGCACCGGATGCCGCCCGTGTGGACCGACCTGCCGGGTGGTCCGAGATGACCTCCCCGGTCGACGACGCGCGAGCCGTGCGGCCCCGGCTGGCCGACACCCGCGCCGACGTCGAGGCACTGCTCGCCACCCGTCTGACCCGCGTCGCGGAGCTGTGGAGCGCCGACGCGGCGGTGCCGGACCCGGTGCTCGGCGACGCCGACGTGCCACGGCTGCTCCGCGACCTCGCCCTCGGCGGCGGCAAGCGACTCCGTCCGCTCTTCGTGCACGCCGGATGGGCGCTCGCCGGGGGCGCGTCCTCGTCGTACGACGAGGTGGTCAGGCTCGGCGCGGCCCTGGAGCTGCTGCACGCCTTCGGCCTGGTCCAGGACGACGTGATGGATCGCTCGGACACGCGCCGCGGGGCGCCCGCGGTGCACCGCCGTGTCGCGGCCCTGCACCGGGACGCCTGCAGCACCGGCGACCACGACCGCTACGGCGAGAGCGTGGCCGTGCTCGTCGGGGACCTCGCCCACGCCGAGGCGGCCGACCTGGTCGCCGAGCTCCCCGAGGCGGTCCGCCGCGCGTGGCACCGGCTGTGCCTGGAGCTGGTGCGCGGGCAGACCCGCGACCTCTCCTTCGCCGCGTGCGCCGGTGACCGGGTCGACCTCGACCGCGCCTGGGAGGTGGCGCGCGCGAAGTCCGGCGCCTACACGGTCCAGCGCCCGCTCGAGCTCGGCGGGCTCCTCGCCGGGGCCCCCAAGGAGACGCAGCTGCGGCTGAGCCAGGTCGGGCGGCTGCTCGGCGAGGCCTTCGCGCTGCGCGACGAGCTCGCCGGCGCCTGGGGCGACCCCGCCCTCACCGGCAAGCCGGTCGGCGACGACCTGCGCCAGGGCAAGGCCACGGTCCTGCTGGCCCTGGCGGGCGACCGGCTCCTCGGCGGCGACGCCGAGGCGCTGCGCCGACTGCTGTCCCAGACGCACGACGAGTCCGACGTCACCACCGTCTCGGAGGCCATGCTGCGCCACCGGGTGCGGGCCGACGCCGAGGAGATGATCACCATGAGGGTCGCCGCCGCCCACGACCTGCTCCACTCCCCCGAGCTCGATCCGGCCGGGGTGAGCGACCTCGCCGAGGTCACCGACCTCGTGACGGGGGCGGCCTCGTGAGCCGCGTCGTCGTGATCGGTGCCGGCCTCGCCGGCCTGGCGACCGCGTGCCACCTGGCGCGCACGGGGCACGAGGTGGTGCTGGTCGAGCGGGAGACCATCCCGGGTGGACGGGCCGGCCGGGTGCACCGCGACGGCTTCACCTTCGACACCGGTCCGACCGTGATGACGATGCCGGGACTGCTCGCCGACGCCACCGAGGCCGCCGGCAGCGCGCTGGAGGACGTCATCACCCTGCGGCAGCTCGACCCGGCCTACCGGGCCCGCTTCCACGACGGCTCCGAGATCCTGGTGCGGCACGGCCACGAGGCGATGCGGGCAGAGATCGCCGCGACCTGCGGCGCCGCCGACGCCGCCGCCTTCGACGACTTCGTGGTGTGGCTGCGGAAGCTCTACGAGGTCGAGATGCCGCACTTCATCGACCGCAACTTCGACTCGCCCCTCGACCTGCTGTCCTCGCCCTCCGCCGCGTGGCAGCTGCTGCGCATGGGTGCCTTCGGCCGGTTGGGCCCCGGCGTGGCCAAGCGCTTCGCCGACCCGCGGCTGCAGCGCCTCTTCACCTTCCAGGCGATGTACGCCGGCCTCCCGCCGCGCACCGCCCTGTCGATCTACGCCGTGATCACCTACATGGACTGCATCGAGGGCGTCACCTTCCCCGAGGGCGGCATGGGCGAGGTGCCCAAGGCGCTGGAGCGCGCGCTCGCCGGCGCCGGGGTCAGCGTGCGGTACGGCGCCACCGTCACCCGGCTGCTGCGGCGCCGCGACGGGGCCGTCGCCGGCGTCGAGGTCGACGGCGGCGAGCAGGTGGCCGCCGACGCCGTGGTCTGCACCCTCGACCTGCCCGTCGCCTACCGGACCCTGCTCGCCGACCTCGCCCCACCGCGCGTGCTGCGGCGCGGGACCTATTCCCCCTCGGCGGTGGTCTGGCACGTCGGCGCCCGCGGCGGCGTACCGGCGGGGACGCACCACCACAACATCCACTTCGGCGAGGCGTGGGACTCCTCCTTCGACGCCCTCATCGGCGAGGGCCGGCTGATGCCCGACCCGTCGCGGCTGGTCACGGTGCCGACCGTGAGCGACCCGTCGCTCGCGCCGGAGGGTGACTCCACGCTCTACGTGCTCGAGCCGGTGCCCAACCTCGCCGGGCGCGTCGACTGGTCGCAGGCGCGGGACCAGGTCCGTGACGGCCTGCTGCGCTTCCTCGAGGAGCAGGGCTACCCCACCGACGTCGTGGCCGAGGAGCTCGTCGACCCGCGCGACTGGCAGGCGATGGGGATGGAGCAGGGCACGCCCTTCGCCCTGTCGCACACCTTCCTGCAGACCGGGCCCTTCCGACCCGGCAACGTCGAGAAGCGCGTGCCCGGCCTCTTCTTCGCCGGCTCCGGCACCGTGCCCGGCGTGGGGGTGCCGATGGTGCTCGTCTCGGGCAGGCTGGCCGCACGACGCGTCCAGTCCTACCTCCCCTCCCCCCACCGAGCGAGGCTGTCATGACCCTGGCCGACCCGATCCTCGACCAGACCCGCGAGCAGGGCTACCGACGCGCCGCCGAGCTGACCCGCAAGCACGCGACCACCTACTACTGGGGCGCCGCCCTGCTCCCCCGCGAGCAGCGCCGTCACGTCCACGCCGTGTACGCCCTGTGCCGGCTGGCCGACGACATCGTCGACGACGCGGCCGCCCGCGGGGCGACCCCCGACCAGGTCCGCCGGGAGCTCGACGACTTCCGCGCGGGCTTCGAGGAGTCGCTGCGCACCGGCACCAGCGACGACCCGGTGCTCGCCGCGAGCAGCCACACCGTCCTGACGTGCGACATCGACCCCGACATCTTCCGGCGCTTCTTCGCCGCCATGGCCCAGGATCTCGACACCAGCCGCTACCAGACCTGGGACGACCTGCTCGGCTACATGGACGGCTCCGCGGCCGCGATCGGCGAGATGATGCTGCCGGTGCTGCGCGCCAGCAGCCCGGCCGCCGTCGAGCCCGCCCGCGCGCTCGGCCTGGCCTTCCAGCTGACCAACTTCCTGCGCGACGTCGGCGAGGACCTCGACCGCGGCCGCGTCTACCTGCCGCAGGACGACCTCGCCCGCTACGACGTCGACCTCGCCCGCCGCGAGCTCACCCCCGGCTGGCGCGAGCTGATGCGCTTCGAGATCGAGCGCAACCGCGAGCTGTACCGGCAGGCCGACGAGGGCCTCGCCTACCTCGAGGGCGCCGCCCACCGCTGCGTCCACACCGCGCGGCGGCTCTACTCCGCGATCCTCGACCAGATCGAGCAGGCCGACTACGACGTCTTCAGCGGCCGCGCCCGGGTGCCCACCTGGCGCAAGGCCGGCACCGCCGCCCGCACCACGGTCCGGCCGCCCCGCAGGCCGGTGCACCCGGAGGCCCACCGGCGCTCTCCCGAGGCACCCGCCCGCCCGCTGGTGCAGCTGGCGTGGCTCGGCATGCCCCCGCGCGACCAGCTGGCGCCCAGCTGGCGCGAGGCGGCGCCCCGTCGGCTCCACGAGTCGCTCGAGGCCGCCCAGGGGCGCGACCCCGGGGGCTGGTACGTCGTGGCGCCCAGCAGCGACCTGGGCAGGAAGTCCATCGTGCGGCACGTCTCCGGCCTCGAGGTCACGCTGTGGCGCACCTCGACGGGCGTCGCGGCCGGCCCCGGCAGCTGCCCCCACCTGGGCGCCCTGCTGGAGGACTGCGAGGTCATCCACGACCAGCTGCACTGCCGCTGGCACGGCATGGCGCTGTTGGCCGACGGCGCGCCGGGCTGGTCGCCGTACGACGCCCACGACGACGGCGTGCTGCTGTGGGTGCGGATCCCGACGCTGGGAGAGGAGGCGCGGCCGGCCCCCACCCTCACCGCGCGTCCGGACCCCGCGGCGTCCGTGGCCGCCGTGATCGAGGTCGACGGCACCTGCGAGCCGCGCGACGTCATCGCCAACCGGCTGGACCCGTGGCACGGCGCGTGGTTCCACCCCTACTCCTTCAGCCACCTGCAGGTCGTCGAGCCGCTGAGCGACGCGCACACGCTCACCGTCGACGTGACCTTCCGGGTCTCCCGGACCTGGGGCGTGCCGGTGCGCGCGGAGTTCGCCTGCCCCGACGCCCGCACCATCGTGATGACGATCGTGGAGGGCGAGGGCGCCGGCAGCGTGGTGGAGACCCACGCGACGCCGCTCGGTCCCGACGCGCACGGACGCCCGCGCACCCGCATGACCGAGGCGACCATCGCGACGTCCGACCGGCCGGGCTTCCTGCTCGCCAAGCGCGCGGCGCCGCTGCTCCGCCCGCCCATGCGCGCCGTCGCCCGCCGCCTGTGGGTCGACGACCTCGCCTACGCCGAGCGCACCTGGCTGCTGCGCTCGCGGGGCGAGGACTACGGCGTCTGACGGCGACCCGGCGCCCCACGGCCCCGCGGCCCGGCGGCCCGGCGGCTCAGGGGAGCCGGGAGGCCGCCCGCGCCAGAGCCGGTACGCCGCGCCACCGGGCCCTGACGGGCACGCTCCACACGCCGTGGCCGGCGACGCCCCAGCCCGCGAGCAGCCGGTCGGCCGCGAGCCAGCCGGTGGTCGCCGCGCGCTCCATGAGCGCGACGGGGAGGTCGCAGCGGACGCCGTCGC
>JBQGFI010000467.1:0-15856 GCA_052040065.1 Marmoricola sp. | reverse complement strand
TTGGCCCACGGGCAGGCGCGCGCCGCGACCAGGCGGTAGCGACCGGGCTCGACGGGCCACTGCGGCCGGTCGGCGTCGGGCTGCGGGTCGCGCACGATCCGGTCGGGGATGTAGTTCATGTCGCGGTCGAAGCCCTTGCCGCGCTCGACGTAGGTACCGGGCTGCGCGCTGTCGTCGGTGTTCCCCATGGCTCAAGGGTGCCCGAGTATGACCGCATTCAACCAATCAGTCGCGGGCGCGCCAGCGCTGCGCCACCTCGAGCAGCAGGTCGTTGGCCTCGGGCTCGCCGATGCTGACCCGGACGCCGTCGCCGGCGAAGGGCCGCACCGAGATGCCGGCCTCCTCGGCGGCCGCGGTGAAGCCGAGCGCGTCGTCGCCCAGGGGCAGCCACACGAAGTTGCCCTGGGCGTCGGGCACCTCCCACCCCTGCGCGACCAGCGCCTCACGCACGCGCTCCCGCTCCTCGACCAGGGCGTCGACCCGCGCCAGCAGCTCGGGCTCCGCGTCGAGGGCGGCGGCCGCGGCGGCCTGCGCGACGCTGGAGACGCCGAAGGGCAGCGAGCACGCACGCACGGCGGCCGCCACCTCCGGGTGGGCGACCAGGTAGCCGACCCGGAAGCCGGCGAGGCCGTAGGCCTTGGCGAAGGTGCGCATCACCGCGACGTTGGCGTGCGCGGGGAGCAGGGCCACGGGGTCGGCCGGGTCGGCGGCCCGCACGAACTCGCGGTAGGCCTCGTCGACGACGAGCAGCACGTGGTCGGGCACCCGTGCGGCGAAGGCCCGCAGCTCGGTGTCGGTGACGCTCGGCCCGGTGGGGTTGTTGGGCGTGCACACCAGCACCACGCGGGTGCGCTCGGTGATCGCCTCGGCCATCGCGTCGAGGTCGTGGCGACCGTCGGCGAGCAGCGGCACCCGCACCCCCTCCGCCCCGCTGGCGGTGATCGCGATGGGGTAGGCCTCGAAGGAGCGCCAGGCGTGCACCACCTGGTCGCCGGGCTCGCAGAAGGCCTGCAGCAGGTGGTAGAGCACGGCCACCGACCCGGTGCCCGCCGCCAGCTGGCCCACCTCGACCCCGAGCCGGGCCGAGAGCGCGGCGTAGAGCGCCGTGTTGCCCATGTCGGGGTAGCGGTTCATCTGCTCCGCCGCCCGCGTCGCGGCCTCGACCACGCCGGGCAGCGGCGGGTAGGGGTTCTCGTTGGACGACAGCTTGTAGACGCGGCGCCCGTCGCGCGCCACCGGTGGCTTGCCCGCGACGTACGCCGGGATGGCGGCGACCGCGGCCCGGGGCTCAGGAGGTGTGCTCACGGCCCCGACCCTAGGAGGCGTCGGCACCTCGCGGCAGCAGCACCCGGCCACCCGGCACCTCGACGAGGTCGCGTCCCAGGCGCACGTCGAGCGGGTTGGTCAGGCAGCGCACGGCGCCCCCGCCCTTCTGCAGCTCGCTCAGGTCGACGACGACGACCTCCAGCCCACGCTCCTCCAGCCAGTGCCGCACCCGGTCCGGGCAAGCCGGCATCACCACGGTGCGACCGACGACCACCGAGTTGGCGCAGAAGGTCATCGCCTCGGCCTCGCTGAGCACGAGCGGGTCGGGCACCAGCGCGAGCAGCGCCTCGGCCGACGCCTCGTCGAGCGCGTCGGGGCAGACCATCGCGGCGGTCTCGGTCAGGGGGCAGAAGGCCAGGTCGAGGTGGTACATCCCCGGGTGCACGATGCGCAGGCCGCGCACCGCCACCTGCAGCTCGGTGGCCAGGTGCTTGAGGGCCAGCTCCTCGGTGCGCGGACCGAAGCCGACCACGAGCTCGCCGCGCCAGGCGAAGGCGTCGCCGGCCTCGAGGTGCGCGCCGACGCCGTCGGCGCCGACGCGCTGCGTGGTGGCGCCGTACGCCGCGAACCAGGCCTCCGCGGCCGCGGTCTCGCCGCGCCGCTCGGCGTAGCGCATGTGCGAGAGCACCGCGTGGGGGCGACCGTCGGGTCGCTGCAGGGCGAGCCCGAGGTTCATCGCGTAGACCATGTCGGGGGTCTCGGCCAGCTGCGGCAGCACCTCGACCCGGGCACCGGCGGCCTCGAGCGCGCCGACCATCGCGGCCCACTGCTCGCGGGTGCGCACCGGGTCGGGCTGGTCGTCCAGGCGCATGAACGGGTTGATCGCGTAGTCGATGCGGAAGTGGTCGGGCGAGACGGCCAGGTAGTGGCGGCCCCACTCCAGGGAGCGGTCGGGGATCGGACGAGCAGTGCTCACGGCACCTCCTTGCGACGGGGATCACAGTTGCCGGATTGTCAGACAATCCGACGCCAGTGTCGCACACCTGGGGTTGGCCCGACACGTGATCTGTCCGACAATGCGGAGCGATGCCCTCCCCCACCGCCGGTGACCCCTACGCCGGGCTCAGCCTCGAGTCGATCTCCACGGTCGACCGGGCGGTCGAGGAGCTGCGCCGCTCGCTCTTCGAGGGCGAGATCGAGCCCGGCACGCCGCTGCGCGAGGTGGCGCTCGCCCACGCCCTCGGCGTCGCCCGCTCCACGGTGCGCGAGGCGCTGGGCGTGCTGGTCGCCGAGGGGCTCGCCGACCGGCTGCCCCGCCGCGGCATCCAGGTGCGCCGCATGGACGCCGTGCAGGTGCGCGAGGTGACCCGCGCCCGCCTGGTCGCCGAGAGCGCCGGCGTGCGCGGGTACGCCGCCTCGACGCCCGAGGCCCGCACCGAGCTGCGCGAGGCGCTGGCGGCGTACGCCGAGGTGCGCGCCCTCGACGGGCCGATCACCGAGTTCACCGCCGCCCACCTGCGGGTGCACCGGGCGCTGGTCGGGCTGGCCGGCTCCGAGCGGCTGCTGGCCTTCGCCGACGGGCTGTACGCCGAGATGCGCGTCGCCCTGGCCCACGTCGACCGCGCCCGGGGCAACGCCGCGGAGCAGGTCTACTCCCACGAGAAGCTGGTGCGCCTGGTCGAGTCGGGCGACACCGCGGCCGCCCTCGCCGAGCTCGAGGCGCACCTCGCCGACGCGGAGAGCTCGCTGCTCGACGTCGTCGGCTCGCGCGACTCCTAGACTCGCCGCATGCAGATCCTCCTGTGGCTCGTGGTCAACGCGGTCGCGCTGTGGGTCGCCGACGTGCTCGTGCCCGGCATCCGCGTCGGCGGCGAGGGGGGCGAGCTCGTGGTCAACCTGGTCGTCGTGGGCGCCGTCCTCGGGGCCGTGAACGCCGTGGTGCGTCCCGTGGTCCGGGTGCTCTCGATCCCCTTCATCGTGCTCACGCTCGGCCTCTTCTGGATCGTGATCAACGCGCTGATGCTGATGCTGGGCGGCGTCATCGCCGACGCCCTCGGCTTCGCCTTCGAGGTCACCGGCTTCTGGCCGGCCGTGTGGGGCTCGATCGTGATCTCGCTGGCGCTGATGGTGCTGACCGCGGTGCTGCCCGGCGCGAAGCGGTGAGGCTCCCCGAGCCGCTCGGCACGCCGTACCGGATCGGCCTGGTGTGCCTGGGCAACATCTGCCGCTCCCCGATGGCCGACGTGGTGCTCTCGGAGCGCGTCGAGGCGGCCGGTCTCACCCCGCGCGTCGAGGTCGCCAGCTGCGGCACCGCGGGGTGGCACGTGGGCAAGCCGATGGACCCGCGGGCGGCCGCCCGGCTCACCTCCGCCGGGTACGACGCCAGCCGGCACCGCGCGCAGCAGCTGTCGACGGCGTGGCACGACCGCGACCTGCTGCTCGCCATGGACGTCACCAACCTCCACGACCTCACCGACGGCGCGGGCGAGTCGGACCGGGTGCGGCTCTTCCGCTCCTTCGACCCGCTCGCCACGCCCGAGGACCGCGAGGTGCCCGACCCCTACTACGGCGGCGACGAGGGCTTCGCCGAGGTCCTGGCGATGATCGAGCGCACCAGCGACCGCCTGGTCGAGGAGCTGCGCCGGCTGCCCGGCTGAGCGCCCACCGATGAGTCGGGGGCTGACGCGGGGTCTGCCGCTACGTACGCTCGGGAGACCGCACCAGGAGGACGCATGACGCAGCTCGAGGACGCCACCGCCACCCTTCCCGCCCCGCCGGGCTTCGAGGAGGCCACGGCGCAGTTCCGCCGCGAGCTGACCGCCCACTGCTACCGGATGACGGGCTCGGTCTACGACGCCGAGGACATGGTGCAGGAGACCTACCTGCGCGCGTGGAAGGCCTTCGACGACTTCGAGGGTCGCTCCAGCGTGCGCACCTGGCTCTACCGGATCGCCACCAACGTCTGCCTCACCGGCCTGGAGCGCAAGGGACGCCGCCCGCTGCCGACCGGCCTCGGCATGCCCGACTCCGGGGCCACCGACGAGCTCGTCACCGCCGACGAGGTGCCGTGGCTGCAGCCGATGCCCGACGTGATGGTCGACGTCGCCAACATCGACCCCGCCGAGGTGGTCGGCAACCGCGACGCGATCCGGCTCGCCTTCGTCGCCGCGCTGCAGCACCTCCCGCCGCGGCAGCGGGCGGTGCTGGTGCTGCGCGACGTGCTGCGGTGGAGCGCCAAGGAGACCGCGCACGCGCTCGACACCACCGTGGCCGCGGTCAACAGCGCCCTGCAGCGCGCCCACGCCCAGCTCGCGGAGAAGCAGCTCAGCGAGGGCACCGTCGAGGACGACCTCACGCCCGAGCTGGAGCAGATGCTCGACCGCTACACCGCGGCGTTCTGGGCCAAGGACACCCAGGCGCTCGCGACGATGCTCGCCGCCGACGCCGTCTGGGAGATGCCGCCCTTCACCGGCTGGTACCAGGGTGCCGAGACCATCGGCGCGCTGATCCAGCACAACTGCCCCGGCGGCCCGCAGGACATGCCGATGATCCGCACCACGGCCAACGGGCAGCCGGCCTTCGGCCTCTACATGCGCACGCCCGACGGCGACTTCGTGCCCTTCCAGCTGCAGGTGCTGCAGATCGTGGGGGGCCTGGTGCAGCACGTGGTCGCCTTCTTCGACCTCAGCCGCGACGACGTGCCCGTGGGACCCGACGCCCAGCCGCACGCCGGGGCCACCGAGCTCTTCCGCACCTTCGGGCTGCCCGAGCGGCTGCCCGCGTCGTACGTCGGCGGCTGACGTGACCCCGCGTCAGCGACCGCCGTCGCTGGCGGTCCTCGACGCTGCCCTGGGGTGGACCTGCGGCTCGCTGCAGCTCGCCCGCGCCGCCGACCCCGGCCTGCCCACCCCCTGCGCCGCCTGGACCCTCGGTGACCTCCTGGTCCACATGCACGACTCGCTGGAGGCCCTCGGCGAGGCCGCACGGCTCGGCCACGTGAGCGTGGAGCCCGCGCCCGGCGACGACGCCGGCGCCCTGGTCGACCGGGTGTGCCGGCGCGCCGTCGCCACCCGCGCCGCGTGGGCGGCCCGGGTCACCTCGGCCCCCGTCACCGTCGGCGACCTGCGGCTCGGTCGCGACACGCTGGCCCTCGTCGGTGCGGTGGAGGTGCTGGTGCACGGCTGGGACGTCGCCCGTGCGGTCGACGGTCCCGCCACCCTCCCCGAGGACCTCGGCGAGCAGCTGCTCCCGGTCGCCCACGCCGTGGTCGGCGACCGCACCCGTCGCTTCGCCGCCGCGGTGGCGCTGCCCGCCACGGCGCCCGCCGGCGACCGGCTGCTGGCGCACCTCGGCCGCGACCCGGCGTGGGCCGCCCCGGTCGCCCGCTCCGCCTGAGGACGTCCTCCCACCGGGCGCGCCCTGGCGCCGCGCCCGGTGGCGCGGCAGGCTGGAGGGCGTGGCACGCATGCGTGGGGTGGCCGAGCGGGTCGAGCGGTTGCTCGACAGGGCCGTCGTGTCGACCAGTCCGGTCGCGGGTGGCGACATCTGCACCGCGACCCGGGTGCGCCTCTCCGACGGCACCTCGGCGCTGGTGAAGACGCGAGCTCACGCCCCGGAGGACTTCTTCGAGGTCGAGGCCCGCGGCCTGCGCTGGCTCGACGAGCCGGGGGTCGTGCCCGTGGCCGAGGTGCTGGCCGTCGAGCACGACTGCCTCGTGCTCGGGTGGGTCGAGCACGCCCGCCCGACGCCCGAGGTGGCGGCGCGCCTCGGCCGCGAGCTCGCCGAGCTGCACGCGGCCGGCGCGCCGGCGTACGGCGGGATCGACGGCGCCGACGGCTACGTCGCCACGCTGCCGCTGCCCGGCAAGCAGACGACGACCTGGCCCGACTTCTACGCCACCACCCGGGTGCTGCCCTACCTGAAGCTGGGCCGCGACCGCGCCCACGTCTCGCGCGAGGACGCCGCCGCGGTCGAGTCCGTCGTACGCCGCCTCGTCGACCTGGCCGGGCCGGAGGAGCCGCCGGCGCGGCTGCACGGCGACCTGTGGTCGGGCAACGTGGTGTGGTCGGTCGACCACGCCGCCCTGGTCGACCCCGCCGCCCACGGCGGCCACCGCGAGACCGACCTCGCCATGCTCGCGCTCTTCGGCCTGCCCCACCTCGGCCGGCTGCTCGACGCCTACACCGAGGCCCACCCGCTCGCCGACGGCTGGGAGGAGCGGCAGCCGCTGCACCAGCTCTTCCCCGTGCTGGTGCACGCCGCGCTCTTCGGCGGCCACTACGGCCACCGCGCCGGCGAGCTGGCGCGCCGCTACGCCTGAGGACCCCGCCCGCACCTCCCGGGGAGGCGCGCCGGCGGCGCGCGTCTCAGCACCTGCTCAGCCACGGGTGGCACCCTTGCCTGGTGAGTGCGGATCAGGAGCGGCAGCACGTGCTGGTCGTGGAGGACGACCGCGCGGTGCGCGAGTCGCTGCGCCGGTCGCTGGAGTTCAACGGCTACCAGGTCTCGACGGCGAGCGACGGCGCGGAGGCACTGGCGGGCATCGCCGGCATCGACCCCGACGCCGTGGTGATGGACGTGATGATGCCCCGGCTCGACGGGCTGGAGACCACCCGGGCGCTGCGCAAGGTGGGCAACTCCGTCCCGATCCTGGTGCTCACCGCCCGCGACGCGGTGGGCGACCGGGTCGAGGGACTCGACGCCGGAGCCGACGACTACCTCACCAAGCCCTTCGCGCTGGAGGAGCTGCTCGCCCGGCTGCGCGCGCTGCTGCGGCGCGTCACCCCCGCCGACGACGGCGACGAGCGGCTGGCCTTCTCCGACCTCTCGATGGACCTCGCCAGCCGCGAGGTACGCCGCGGCACGCGCGCGATCGAGCTGACCCGCACGGAGTTCAGCCTGCTCGAGCTCTTCCTGCGGCGACCGCGGCGGGTGCTCGAGCGGTCCTTCATCCTCGAGGAGGTGTGGGGCTTCGACTTCCCCACCACCGCCAACAGCCTCGAGGTGTACGTCGGCTACCTGCGGCGCAAGACCGAGGAGGCCGGCGAGCCCCGCCTGCTGCACACCGTCCGCGGTGTCGGCTACGTGCTGCGCGAGTCCCCGTGAGCCCCCGGTGAGCGGCGCGACGACGTACCCCGGTGACGACGGCCGGCCCACCGAGCGCTGGGGCGCGTGGCGCTACCGCCGCTCGCTGGCCAGCCGCGTCACGCTGCTCACCACGATCGCGGTGGGGCTGGCCGTCACCGGCGTCGCCTTCGCGGCGTACGCCACGGTGCGGATGCAGACCCTCGACAGCCTCGACGAGTCGCTGCGCACACGCGCCGCGCAGGCCGCGCACACCGACACCCTGGAGGTGCTGCAGCGCCAGCAGGTGCCTCCGTGGATGCTCGGCGCCGCCGACGTCAAGATCCTCTTCCTCGACGCGCGCACCGGGCTGATCCAGAGCGCCGACGGCCAGACCAGCGCGTCGATGGACTACCTGCCCGAGGCCAAGGTCGCGCTGGGCACCGAGGCGTGGTCGGCGCGCACGGTGCTCATCGACCGGGAGCGCTACCGCGTGGTGGCGGTGCCGGCCCAGTCCGGCGAGGCGCTGATCCTGGCGCAGTCGCTGCAGCCGACCGACCGGATGCTCGACCGCCTCGGCCTGGTGATGCTGCTCTTCGGCACCCTCGGCATGGTCTCGGCCGGCCTGGCGGGCTGGGCGGTGGCGCGCAACGGCCTGCGCCCCGTGCGCCGCCTCACCACCGCCGTGGAGCAGATCGCCCGCACCGAGCAGCTGCGACCGATCACCGTCGAGGGCAACGACGAGGTCGCCCGGCTCGCGGTCGCCTTCAACGCCATGCTCGCCGCGCTCTCGGCCTCCCAGCAGCGCCAGCGCCAGCTCGTCGCCGACGCCGGCCACGAGCTGCGCACCCCGCTCACCTCGCTGCGCACCAACCTCGACCTGCTGGCCCAGGCCGAGTCCTCCGACCACCTCTCCCGCGAGGCCCGCCGCGAGCTGCTCGACGACGTCCGCGCCCAGATCGACGAGCTCACCCAGCTCATCGGCGACCTGACCGAGCTGGCCCGCGACGCCCCGAGCGCGCCGTCCGTCGAGGCGGTCGAGCTGGCGGCGGTCGTCGCGCAGGCGGTCACGCGCGTGCGCCGCCGCACCACCACCGTCTCCTTCGAGGTCTCCACGCGGCCGTGGTGGGTGGTCGGCGACGCCGCCGCCCTGGAGCGGGCGATCACCAACCTGCTCGACAACGCGGTGAAGTGGAGCCCCCAGGGCGGCGTGGTCACCGTCGAGGTCGCCGAGGGCACCGTGATGGTGGCCGACCAGGGCCGCGGCATCGCGGCGGTCGACCTGCCGCACGTCTTCGAGCGCTTCTACCGCTCCGCGGAGTCGCGCACCATGCCCGGGTCGGGGCTCGGCCTGTCGATCGTCAAGGCCGTGGCCGACCGTCACGGGGGCGTCGTCCGTGCCGGCACCGGACCCGACGGCGGGGCCGCCTTCTGGTTCCACGTCCCCGGCTCGGCGGCGCCCCCGGGGGTCGACGACACCGCCGCCCGCTCGGTCGCCCGCGCGTCGTCGTAGGACCTCCCGCGATTTCCAGCCGAGTCGTAGGGGCCTCCCAGCGGGCTCTCAGGATGACCCCGCACGATGGTGGACATGACCGAGGACAACCGCCGCCCGGGTGAGGCCGACTCCCCCGACGACCACACCCAGCCGCTCTTCCCCCCGCAGTCGGACGCCGCCTCCACCGACCGACCGCAGCCTCCCGCGGACGACGCGCAGCGCGCGGCCCACGGTCAGCCCACCGGCCCGCCGCCCGCCGAGGACACCCGGCGCTTCGACGAGCCGCCCATCTGGGCCGGCACCCCCTACGCCGCACCCGCGGCCGTCGCCACCGCGCCCCCGCGCCAGCGGGGCCGCAAGCGGCTGGTCGCCGGCGTCCTCGTGGCGGCGCTGGTGGTCGGCGGCGCGGCCGGTCTCGGCGGCGCGGCGGCGTACGACGCCCTCAACGGTGACGGCCCCGCCGCCACGCGCACCGAGCCCACCGAGTTCGAGGCCACCAAGACCTCCGTGGTCGAGGACGGCACCGTCGAGTCGGTCTCCGAGGCCGTGCTGCCGAGCGTGGTCAAGGTCAACGTCGTGGGCCAGGAGGGTGCGGGCTCCGGCTCGGGCATCGTGCTGAGCGAGGACGGCGAGATCCTCACCAACAACCACGTGGTCGAGGGCGCCGAGGGCGACGGCGCCATCTCGGTGAGCTTCGACGACGGCACCACCGCCCGCGCCACCGTCGTCGGCACCGACCCGCTCGTCGACATCGCGGTGATCCGCGCGGAGGGCGTCAGCGACCTCACGCCGGCCTCGATCGGGCAGTCCGACGACCTCAAGGTCGGGCAGGCCGTGGTGGCGATCGGCTCCCCCTTCGGCCTCGACGCGACGGTCACCTCGGGCATCGTGAGCGCGCTCAACCGTCCGGTGTCGGTCGGCAGCCAGCAGCAGGAGCGCGACCCCTTCGGCCAGCAGCAGGGCCAGGCCGCGCCCCAGTCGACGACCTACCCCGCCATCCAGACCGACGCCGCGATCAACCCCGGCAACTCCGGCGGCCCGCTGGTCGACATGTCCGGCCGCGTCGTCGGCATCAACTCCTCGATCCGCACCGCGAGCGAGAGCACCGGCGGCCAGGCGGGCTCGATCGGGCTCGGCTTCGCGATCCCCATCGACGAGGTGCTGCCGATCGTCAACCAGATCGTGGCCGGCGACACCCCGACCCACGCCCGGCTGGGCGTCTCGGTCGGCGAGCCGGAGACGACCATCGACAACCCCGCCCCCGGCGCGCTGGTCAGCCAGATCGAGCCGAGCGGCGCCGCGGCCGAGGCCGGCCTGCAGCAGGGCGACGTCATCACCAAGGTCGACGACCAGGTCGTCGAGGGCCCCGACTCCCTCGTCGCGACCATCCGGGGCCACCGCCCCGGTGACGAGGTCACCCTGACCTACCAGCGCGACGGCGACACCCGCACCACGACGGCCACGCTGGAGTCCGACGAGGGTCTCTCGACCTCCTGACCCCCGGTCCCCGCGGGCAGGGTGGCGATCCCCCGCCGGCCCGCGGCCCCTCGCGCCGTACCTCCCGGAACCCGAGAGCCGGGGGGTACGGCGCTCTCGCGCGCCCGCAGTCGGGCGGCAGGCCCAGCGCGGCGCGCAGCCGCTCGGCCTTCCAGCGGGTCTCCGCCCACTCCTCGCCCACCTCGGAGCGCACCGTGATGCCGCCCCCCGTGCCGAGCCACCAGCTGCCGTCGGGCGCCCCCACCAGGGAGCGGATCACCACGCCGAGGTCGGCCCGCCCGTCGGCGCACACCCAGCCGAAGGCCCCGGCGTAGAGCCCGCGGGGATCCTGCTCGACGGCGTCGACGACCTCCATGGTGCGGCGCTTCGGCGCCCCCGTCATCGAGCCCGCGGGGAAGAGCGCCCGCAGCGCCGCCACCGTGCCGACCTCCTCGCGCAGCCGCCCGCGGACGGTGCTCACCAGCTGGTGCACGGCGGCGTACGACTCGACCTCCATCAGGTGCGGCACCGAGACCGTGCCGACCTCGCAGACCGACGCGAGGTCGTGGCGGAGCAGGTCGACGATCATCAGGTTCTCGGCCCGGAACTTCGCGTCGGTCGCGAGGTGCTCGGCCAGCCGCGCGTCCGCGCCCGGCTCGGCGCCCCGGGGCGTGGTGCCCTTGATCGGCTTGGCCTCCAGCCAGCGGTCGGCGTCCACGGTCGCGAAGCGCTCGGGGCTGCTGCTGAGCAGGTGGGTGCCGCGGTGCGTGAGCAGACCGGCGTACGGCGCCGGGTTGGCCGCCCGGAGCCGCAGGTAGGCCGCCAGCAGGTCGTCGGCGGGCGGGACCTGCTCGCGGTAGGTCAGGTTGACCTCGTAGGAGTTGCCCGCGTGCAGCTGCTCCTGCACCTCGGCGAAGGCGGCGGCGTACCAGGAGGGCGGGCGGGGGGCCCCGGCTCGCTCGGGGGTCGGACCGGGCGCGACCGGCGGTGCCGGGCGCGCGGCCTCGTGGCGGAAGAAGCGCACGTCGGTGCACCGCAGCCACACGGCGTCGGGCCCGCGACCCCACGGCCGGGCCGGCAGGTCGGGGCGGGCGGCATAGCCCAGGCAGCCGACCCAGTGCACCCGCGGGTCGCCGGCGTCGCGCGCGAGCTCGGTCTCCAGGACCGCGAGGACGTCGTCGCCGACGACCTCGTCGGTGCCGCCGGCGTGCCGGGTCACCTCACCGCGCGCGGCGTCGTACGACAGCGAGACGTCGTCGTCGCCCAGCACGCCCACCAGCGAGCGACGGCCCGACCAGTCGCGCGCCCCGCCGCCGTCGAGCCAGAAGACCCGGTCGCTGCGGGCCAGCCCGGCGCGCACGGCCTCGACGACGGGCTCGCTCACGACGGGCTCGCTCACGACAGGCTCGCCCACGACAGGAACGCCCCGACCAGGGCCGCGCCGTGCTGCGAGAGCACCGACTCGGGGTGGAACTGCACGCCGACCTGGGGCAGCGTCGCGTGCGCCACCGCCATCGGCAGCCCGCTCACCCGGTCGGTGGCGGTCACGCGCAGCGCCTCGGGCACGGAGGTCGCCGCGAGCGAGTGGTAGCGCACCGCCTCGAAGGGGCCGTCGAGCGCCGCGAAGAGGCCGGTGCCGTCGTGGTCGACCAGCGCCACCTCACCGTGGGCGGGCGCGACCCGCGCGACGGTGCCGCCGTACGCCGTCACCAGCGCCTGCATGCCCAGGCACACCCCGAGCACCGGCACCCCGAGGTCGAAGACGGCGCGCCCCAGCGCGAAGTCGCGCGGCTCCGCGGGGTGCCCGGGGCCGGGCGAGAGCACGACGTGGGTGGCGGCGCGGGCCCGCTCCAGGACGCCCGGCTGGTCGTGCTCGACGACGTCGGGCAGCGCTCCCGTGACCGAGGCGATGAGGTGGACCAGGCTCCAGGTGTAGGAGTCGTAGTGGTCCACCACCAGCACCCTTCGTGACGCCTCGTCCCTCGGGTCCTCAGGACGGCGCCGTATCACCCCAGGAGCGCCAGCAGCAGGCCGCGGAGCAGGGCGAAGCCGTTCTCGGTGAGGATCGACTCGGCGTGGAACGGCACGCCGCGGTAGTGCGGACCCGCCCCCTGGTGCACGTCGCCGGTATCGGGGTCGGCCTCGACCGTGACGCCCCGGGGCAGACCGTCGGCGCCGACCCGGGCCACGAAGGTGTTGTAGAAGCCGACCGCCTCGGTGCGACCGCCGAGCCCGACCCGGCTCTGCGTGCCCTGGAAGACGATGTCCTTCATCCCGAGCTCCAGCCCGACCAGGTCGCAGAGCACCTGGTGGCCCAGGCAGACCGCGAGGAAGGGCCGCTCGGCCGCCAGCAGGTCGCCCACGGCGCGGCGGTAGGCCGCGATCTTGGGGTGGTCGTGCTGCTGCGGGTCGCCCGGCCCGGGGCCGACCACGACGAGGTCGACCTCGTCGAAGCAGCCGGTGACGTAGTCCTCGTGGCGCACGACCGTCGAGCTCATGCCGAGCACGGAGAAGACGTGGGCCAGCATGTTCACGAAGTCGTCCTCGCCGTGGAGGATGCCGATCCGCCTCCCCTCCAGGCTCGGGGCCGCCGGAGCCGCGCCGGCCTGGTCGGTGAGCCAGAACTTCGCGAGCCGCTGGTTGCGCGAGCCCAGCGCGATCAGCACGTCCTCGTCCTGCATCAGGTCGGCCACCGCCGCGGGCTCCCCCGTGGCGGCGGGCGCGAGCCCGAAGGCGGCGAGGATGCCGCTGGCCTTGGCCTGGGTCTCGGCCACCTCGTAGTGCGGGTCGGAGTCGCGCACCAGCGTCGCGCCGGCGGTGACCGTGAGGGCACCCTCGGCCGTGACCTGCGCCGTCCGGATCACGATGGGGCTGTCGGCGGTGGGCGCACCCTCGGCGTCGCGCCCGAGCAGCGCGAGCGCGCCGGCGTAGTAGCCGCGGCCGCCCTCCTCGTACTGCTCGATCAGGCGGCAGGCGTTCTCCACCGGCGCCCCGGTGACGGTGGCGGCGAACATGGTGTCGCGCAGGACCTCGCGGACGTCGCTGCGGGTGCGACCGGCGAGGAGGTACTCGGTGTGCACCAGGTGCGTCATCGGCTTGAGGAAGGGCCCGAGCACCTGACCACCCTCGTGGCAGATGTCGCACATCATCTTCAGCTCCTCGTCGACGACCATGAAGAGCTCGAAGATCTCCTTCTCGTCGGCCAGGAACTCCAGCAGCCGCGGCTTGCGCACCTCGTCGTCGAGGCCGCGCAGCCGGAAGGTGCCGGAGATGGGGTTCATCCGCACGTCGCCGCCGTGCACGCTGACGTGGCGCTCGGGCGAGGCGCCGATCAGGAAGCGCTCCCCGGTCCAGAAGCAATAGGTCCAGTAGGCGCCACGCTCGCCGGTGAGCAGCCGCTTGAGCACGCCCAGCGCGGCCTGCGGACCCCAGTCGCGCAGCTGGGCGCGGTAGTGCCGCCCGACCACGAGGTTGGCGCCCTCCCCGCGACCGATCTCGTCGCGGATGATCCGGTCGACCACCTCGGCGTAGTCGTCGTCTGAGGTCTCGAAGCCGCCCTTGTCGTCGTAGGCCGCCTCGACGTCGGGCAGCGCGTCGAGCAGCTCGGCGAGCGGCACCTCCTGCTCGGTGGTCAGCTCGACCACCGCGAGCGGCGCGCCGTCGTCGTGGGCGTGGAAGCCGCGCTCGCGCACCTGCCGGAAGGGCACCGCGACCAGCCGGTCGAAGCGCTTGCCCTCCGGCGGCACGCCCTCCTCCAGCGGCACGTCGGTGAGCCGCTCGACGTGGCTCACCGGCCCGCCGACCAGGGTGACCGTGGCGCTGTCGCGCAGCCGCACCACCGCCCACGCCTCCTGCCCCAGCAGCTCCTCGAGCGCGGCGCGGGCATCGGGCGGGCTGGTCATGCGCCGAACGCTACCCGGGCGGCCGGCCGTGCCGTCAGCCGCTGACGGTGACCATGCGCTGGGTGGCGCGGGTGTAGACGACGTAGAGCGTGGCCCGGCCGGTGGGCGACTCGTCCTCGATCTCCTGGGGCTGCACCACGACGATGCCGTCGAACTCCAGGCCCTTGGTCTCCAGGCCGGTCAGCACGACCAGGCGCGAGTCGGGCGAGCCCGACTCGTCGGCGTGCTCGGACCACGAGGCCAGCCAGCGGGAGACCTCACCGACGCGCGCGGCGGGGACCACGACGCCGACGGTGCCCTCCAGCGCGCCGGCGAGCTCGCCCAGGGCGGCGCGGACGCCCTCCTCGAGGTCGTCGACGCGTCGCTCGACCGGCTCGACGCCGGTGGCGCGGACGGCGTGCGGGAGGTCGGCGTCGAGCCCGACGCGCGCGGCGTACGCCGCGGCGTAGGCGTAGATCTCCGCGGAGTTGCGGTAGTTGGTGGACAGGTGGAACTCGTGCAGCGGCTTCTCGCGCCCCGACGGCGAGAGCAGCGCCTGGGCGCGGGCGGCCGCGGCCTCGGCGGGCACCGGCCAGGACGACTGGGCGGCGTCGCCGACGATCGTCCACGTGGCGGTGCGCCCGCGACGCCCGACCATGCGCCACTGCATCGGGGTGAGGTCCTGGGCCTCGTCGACCAGCACGTGGGCGTAGTGGTCGTCCTCGGTGCGGTTGGAGGGCGGGGTCCAGCCGGGGCGGCCGGCGTACTCGCGGTCGGAGGCGGTGAAGACCTCGCGCTGCTCGACCAGGGCGCGGTCCTCCGCGGAGAGCCACTCGTCGTCGACCGAGCCGGTGGCGACCGGTGGCGGGTCGCCGAGCAGGTAGCGCAGCTCGTCGAGCAGCGGCACGTCGTCGACCGAGAGCTCGACGTCGGCCGGGCCCCACGACTTGGCCAGCAGGCGCACGGCCTCGTCGCCGAGCACGCCCTCGGCCACCCGGGCGAGCAGCTCGGGGTCGCGCAGCCAGCCCAGCACCGTGGGCGCGTCGAGCACCGGCCACCACGCAGCGGCGAAGTCGAGGAAGGCGTCGTCGTGACGCACCTCCTCGGCGAAGTCCTCCTTGGTGCGCTCCCGCGCCCGCTCGCCGCGCACCTGCCGCCACATCGCGTCGATCAGCGTCGAGGCCACGCGGGTCGCGGTGCGGTTGCGCTTGCCGTGCGCGAGCAGCTGGCGCCGCAGCGCCCCGAGCTCGCGGGGGCGCAGCTCGACGACGTCGTCGCGGTAGAAGTAGCGGAAGGAGGTGGGGCCGTCGGGCACGGCCTGGCGCGACGCACGGCGCAGCACCTCGGCCATCGCGGCCGAGCCCTTCACCTCGGCCACGGCGGGCTCGTCGCGACGGGTGGCGCGGACGCCGTCGACGACCTCGCCGAGCGAGCGCAGCGCCACCGCGGTCTCGCCCAGCGACGGGAGCACCCGCTCGATGTAGCGCATGAAGACGCCCGACGGGCCGACGACGAGCACGCCGCCGGTCTCGTAGCGGCGCCGGTCGGCGTAGAGCAGGTACGCCGCGCGGTGCAGCGCCACGACCGTCTTGCCGGTGCCCGGCCCGCCGCTGATCACCACGACGCCCTTCTCGGGCGCCCGGATCGCGCGGTCCTGCTCGGCCTGGATGGTCGC
>JBQGFI010000466.1:0-7925 GCA_052040065.1 Marmoricola sp. | reverse complement strand
AACGAGGGCAGCACGCCCAAGACGGTGAAGGTGACGGCGGGCGACGTGGAGTTCGACGCGACCGTGCGCATCGACACCCCCGGCGAGGCGAACTACTACCGCAACGGCGGGATCATGCCGTACGTGCTGCGCAGCCTCCGGGCGCAGTAGCCGCGCTCAGGCGCTCGGCAGCTCGACGGTCACCCGGGTGCCCTCACCCGGGCGGGAGCGGATCGCGACCTGTCCACCGTGCTGGCTCACCAGGGCCTGCACGATGGACAGGCCGAGCCCGGTGCCCTGGATCGCCGCGTCCGTCGCCTGCGTCGAGCGGAAGAAGCGGGTGAAGAGCTTCTCCTGCTCGTCGGTGCCGATGCCGATGCCGGAGTCGCGCACGACCAGCAGGCCGGACCCGTCGCTGCCGCGCGTCACCGCGACGTGCACCGAGCCCCCGTCGGGCGTGAACTTCACCGCGTTGCTCACCAAGTTGACCACCACGCGCTCGAGGGCGTCGCGGTCGCCGAGGACCATCACGGGCTGGGTCGGCAGGGTCAGCTGCGTGTCCAGCGTCCGGTGCCGCAGCTGCTCGTCGAAGAGCTCCCAGCTGCTGCGCGTCACCTGGCACAGGTCGAGCGGGTGGCGGGCCAGCTGCAGCCGCCCGGCCTCGGCGCGGGAGAGGGTCAGCAGGTCGTCGACCAGGCTCTGCAGCCGCAGCGCGTTGCGCTCGATGCGCTGCAGCGCGTCTCGCTGCGGGCGGTTCAGCTCACCCAGGCTGGCGTCGGCGAGCAGCTCGGCGTACCCCGCGATGGAGGTGATGGGGGTGCGCAGCTCGTGGCTGACGTTGGAGACCAGCTCCTGCTTGACGTGGTCGACCTCCTGCAGGCGCAGCACCGACTGGTGCTCGCGGTCGAGCGCCGCCTCGAGCGCGCGCTGGGTGCGCAGCCGCTCGGTCACGTCGTCCCCGCTCGCGAGGTAGCCCAGGGCGTGACCGTCGGCGTCGCGGACCGCCGACAGGCTCAGCGAGACGGTGCGCCGGGCGCCGTCGTGGCGCACCAGCTCGTGGTCGAGGGCGTTGCCGCGGCGCACCTGCTCCTCCACGACCGCCATCCACGTGGCGGGCACGCCCAGGTCGCCCGCCACCCGGACGAGGTCGTCGTGGCTGTGGAAGCGCTCGGGGGTGAGCCCGACGACCTCCTCGGGCGCGTAGCCGAGGATCTGGCGCGCACCCTCGTTGAAGTGCGTGATGCGCCAGTCGGCGTCGCAGATGACCAGCAGCGTGCTGTTGGCGCCGTCGAGCATCCGCTCGAGCGTGGACGCCGTGAGGTCGGCCCGGGCGCGGGCGAGGGCCAGCCGCTCCACCGCGCGCGCCAGCGGGACCATCAGGTAGCTCAGGGCCGCGATGTAGACGAAGAGGGGCAGCGTGCTCGCGCTGTCTGGCAGCAGGACGCTCTGGCGGTCGGGGCTCAGCGGCCCCCTGCCGGAGACCGACACGGCGTAGACCAGCACCGAGTAGAGGAGCACCTGCGCGTGCGTCTCGCGGCGGGTCGCGCGCAGACCGGCCCAGCTCAGCAGCGGGAAGGCCACCACCAGGAAGGCCCCCACGAGCAGCGAGAGCGGCAGGACCGCCAGCAGCAGCACGCGCTGCAGCCAGCGCTCGGCGGTCGACCCCGCCGCGGTCCGGTCGAGCACGGGGATCACCACGGGGAGCACGACCAGCAGCGAGGTCAGCGTGCTGGCGACGGCGGTCACCGCCCAGAGCGTGCCGTCGCCGACGCCGTGGTCGGTGACGGTGAAGGCGGCGGCGAGCAGCCCGGTGCCCAGCGACAGGAGCAGCAGGCTCACGTGGTAGCGCCGGGGGCGCGCGTCGTAGATCGCCGGGCCGGGATCGTCCCCGGGGGGACCGCGCAGCAGCCGGCTCGCGACGTACGCCGGCGCCACGATCGCGACGGCCGCGGCGAGCGTCGTCGGCACGTCGAGGTCGTAGACGGGCAGCACCACGGCGAAGAGCAGCACCACGGTCGCCGCGACCGCGGCGAGCAGGTGGCGCGCCGGCACCACCAGCAGCAGCGCGGTCACCACACCGATGGACGGCCACCACGAGGTCACCGGGTCGTCCGGCAGCGGGGGCAGCACCGAGAGCGGCACCAGCGCCAGCAGCACCGCCACCCGCCACCACCAGGTGCCCCGGGGAGGCTGCCGGGGCCGGGAAGACGTGCCGGGGGCAGGCGCGACCACGGGCGGAGCCACCCCCGATCGCGTCGTGGGCTCGACGTGCGGGGCCGGCTCGGTGGACCGGGCCGGATGCATGTCGCCCCCCGAGTTGTGCATGACCCGGCCATCCTGCCTGCTCAGACGTGTCTTGGCGACCGGGCGGGCACTCGTCAGGATGGGACCCATGATCGTCGCCCTCAGCATCAGCCCGTCCGGCACGCCGCGCGCCGGCTCCCACCCCGAGCCCGACGGCGGGGTGAGCGAGGCCGTCGCCGCCGCGGTCGCGGTCGTCCGTGACTCCGGACTGCCCCACGAGCTCAACGCGATGTTCACCAACATCGAGGGGGAGTGGGACGAGGTGATGGCCGTGGTGAAGCAGGCGGTCGACGTCGTCGCCGAGCGCTACCCCCGCGTGGGCCTGGTCCTCAAGGCCGACATCAGGCCGGGGTACGACGGCCAGCTCGACGCCAAGGTCGCGCGGGTCGAGCAGCGCCTGGCCGGGGGCAGCTGATGCGCTCGGAGACCCGCCGCTACCGCACCGGCGACCGCGACGTCGTGCTCGACCTCACCGGCGACTGCCAGGACTTCGTCGCCGACGAGCAGGACGGCCTGCTGCACCTCTTCGTGCCGCACGCCACCGCCGGGCTCGCCGTGATCGAGACCGGGGCCGGCTCCGACGACGACCTGCTCGCCGCGCTCGCGGACCTGCTGCCGGCCGACGACCGCTGGCGCCACCGCCACGGCACCCCCGGCCACGGGCGCTCGCACGTGATGCCGGGGCTGGTCCCGCCGTACGCCTCGCTGCCGGTGCTGGGCGGCCGGCTGGCGCTGGGCACCTGGCAGAGCGTGTGCCTGGTCGACCTCAACGTCGACAACGCCGTGCGCGAGGTCAGGTTCTCCTTCCTGCCCGGCTGACCCGCAGCACCACCGAGTCGACCCGCGGGGGCGGCGCGAAGGCGTGGCGCGGCACCGGGAGCCCCAGGTCGAGCCGGTGCCGCCGGGTGTGGCGCGCCCGCGGGGGGCGCGCCGCGAGGCGGGCGGCCGCCCCGCGCTGGACCACCAGGTCGGCGGCGAGCAGCCCGTCGGAGCCGAGCAGCGAGCGCACCAGCTCGGTGGTGGCGCCGTACGGCGGGCTGGCGACGACGCGGAAGGGGTGGTGCGGCCAGCGCAGCTCGCGCAGGTCCACCTCGAGCACCCGCACCTGTCCGCCGAAGCGCTGCCGCAGCCGTCGGGCGCGGCCCGGGTGCAGCTCGACCGCCGTCACCCGGGCTCCGGCGGCGAGGAGCGGCGCCGTCAGTGCTCCGGTCCCGGCGCCCAGGTCGAGCACGCGCTCCCCGGGCCGCACGCCGGCCGCGTCGACCACGCGCTCGGCCCACTCAGGCGAGAGCGGGTGCCACCCCCAGTCGCGTCGCGAGGTCCGGCCGCCCGGCTTCCCGGACACGGCGCACCATCACCATGGTCGTCGCTGTCGTCGGCATCGGGCCAGGCTAGGAGGGGCGGCACCCGGGGGACCACCGGTTTTCCGCGTCACGGCCCCCGGACGTGCCAGGGTGACCCATGACCACCCCACGTGAGCGCTCCTGGCGCGACGACGAGGTCGGGCCCGGCCGCCTGCTGGTGCTCTCCGACAACCCCGTGGCGCAGGCGGTGTCACGCCTCGCCGAGACCGTCGGCATCGAGGTGCTGCGGCTGACCGACGACGAGGACGGCCGAGGGCTCCGGGCGGTGCTCGAGGCGGCGCCCGGCCCCGGTGACGCCGTCGTGCTGTGCGATCACGACGCCCCCGACGCGCCGGAGGTGCTGCGCGCGGCCCTGCGCTCCGAGGCGTCGTACGTCGCGATGCTGGCCAGCCGTCGCCGGGCCGCCGGGTTGCTGGAGGAGCTGCGCGACGAGGGGGTGCCGGGGCTGGAGCGGCTGCACGTGCCGGCCGGTCTCGACATCGGGGGCCGGACGCCGGGCGAGATGGCCCTCTCGCTCGTGGCCGAGGTGGTGGCCGAGTCGCACGGCCGTCCCGGCGGCCCGATGCGCGGCTAGCTAGCTAGCCGGCGGCCAGCCTGAGCCGGCGCTCGCAGAAGCCTCGGACCGGCGGGCTGGTCACGTGGTCGAGCAGGCGCCGGTAGGTGGCCACGGTCTCGGAGCGCCGGCCGGTGCGCCACCGCAGGTCGGCCAGGGCGAAGGCGGCGTCGCGCCGGGCGAAGGTCGGCGCCTCGTCGGTCATGGCGACCAGGCGTGCCTCGATGGCGGCGAGGGTGCCGGCCGCCTCGGCCGCGGTGCCCGGGAAGGCGTGGAGCACCAGCTGCGTGCGTGCCGCAAGGGACGCCACCTCGACGGCCGGGGACGACCACACCTGCTGCAGCACCTCGTAGAACTGCACCACCCGCGGCCAGTCGGTGGCGGCCACGCTCGGCGCGGTGGCGTGCAGCCCGGAGATCGCCGACTCCAGGGCGAAGCGGCCGTGGCCCTGCATCGCGAAGGCGGCGTCGGCCAGCCCCAGCGCCAGCACCTGCTGGTCCCAGCGGCGGCGGTCGACCTCGTCGAGGGTCAGCGCGACCCCCTCGGCGTCGACCCGCCCGGGCCGACGGCCGAGGCCGAGCAGCACGACCGCGCGCAACCCGCGGACCTCGCTGTCGCCGGGATACATGTCGACCAGGCCGTCGGCGATCGAGAGGGCCTGGGCGCCGAGGTCCTCCAGGGCGTCGGGGGGCTCGGGACTGGTGCGGTGGGCGACGGTGAACATCGCGGAGACGCAGTCGAGCACCACGGGCAGGCGCTCCGCGCGCGCCTCACGACCGGGCACCTCGAACTCCTCGCGGGCCGCGGCCAGGGCGCGCTTGGCCCGCGTCAGGCGGGCGGCCGTGGCGGCCTCGCCCAGTCCGAGGTGGAGCGCGACCTGGTCGACCGACAGCCCGCAGACCACGCGCAGGGCCAGGACCAGCTGGTTCTCGGGCGTGAGCGCGGGGTCGCAGGCGGCGAAGAGCAGCGCCAGCCGGTCGTCGAGTCCCGAGGGGACGCCGTCCGGGTCGAGCTCGTGGTCGCTCACGACCGGCTCCTGCGCCAGCCGCGGAGCCAGCTGCGAGAAGCGGGCGCTGCGTCGCCGCTCGTCGAGGTGGACCCGGCGCCCGACCTGCACGCACCACGGCACCACCGTGCGCGGGCGCTCCGCGACGGGCAGGGCCACCAGGCGGGCGAAGGCCTCGCCGGCGAGGTCCTCGGCGACGCCGAGGTCGCCGCACCACGACGCGAGGATCCGGACGACGCGGGGCAGCGCGTCGCGCACCTCCTCCTCGTCGAGGGGAGGCTCGCCGGAGCGGGCGGGGACCACACCCCATGGTCGCAGGTGGTCCCTCGGCGAGCGCCCCCTCGTGCGGTGGTCAGCCCATCGGGAAGAGCTTGCGCCACTCGACCGTGCCACCGGTCGGCACCATCGCGGCCACCCGCCTGGCCATCGCGTCGTCGGCGACCTCGACGAGGTAGAAGCCGGTGATCAGCTCGCTGGAGTCGGCGTACGGGCTGTCGGTGTGCACGGCCTGCGCCTCCTCGTGGCCCGCCGGGCCGGGGGTGGTCAGGCCGCCGTGGTGCGCGTCCTGCAGCGCGGCGCCACCGGTGACCCGGGCGCCGAGCTCCTCGACCGCCTTCTCGAAGGCGCCGTGCGCGGCCATGCTGGGGTCCGTGGCCAGGTCGGCCGTCGGCGGCTCGCCGTCGGGGCCGGGCAGGAAGGAGTCGGAGCCCCAGGCGGGCTCGCGGATCAGGAAGGCGTAGGTGTCGGTCATCGTGGTCCCCTCTCGTGGCGGCCCCCGCGGGGCCTCTCACCAGGATGACGAACGCGAGCCCCTGCCATCGACACCCGCCGCGAAGAATTCTCGTCGGTGGATCCGTCGAACAGGTGTTCGATCGTCGGCGTAGGATCTTCCCCATGTCACCGCTCGTCGCCCCGCCCGGCTGGCCGCACGGCGTCCGTCCTCCCGACGCGCCCGACTGGGAGCGCACGGCGGTCGCGTGGCTGCTCGACCAGTGCCCGCCGGAGTACCGCGGCTACCCCGCCGTGCGGGGCCACCCGGCGGTGCTGGCCCGCTTCGCCGTGCTGCACGTGGAGGCGTGCCAGGCGGGGGTCCGCGAGGGCCTGAGCCGCGCCCGCGGCGACCTGCGCGAGCTCGTCGAGCCGCGCGTCGTCGAGCAGGCCGTGGAGACCTGGCACCAGGAGGCGGCCCGCCTCGTCGGCGTGCGTCGTGCGGCCGGGCTGGTGGAGGAGGCACTCCAGGGTCGCCGCTACGTCGCCCGGCTCTGAGGCGTGCCTAGGCTGGGCCGGTGCCCCGCATCGCCGTCTGCTACCTCGTCGACCACCGCGGCTGGGTGCTGCTGCAGCACCGCGACGAGCACGCGCCCCGCGCCGCCGACCAGTGGGGGATCGTCGGCGGCCACGTCGAGGACGGCGAGGACTTCGACGACGCCGTCCGCCGCGAGCTGCTCGAGGAGACCGGCGTGCGCACCGCCCCCGGCGACCTCCGGCTGTGGTGGGAGGGAGAGTTCGCCTACTCCGACGGCCACCGCAGCCACTACCGCGTCTACGCCGCCCGGGTCGACCTGACCGACGACGACATCGTGCTGGGGGAGGGGCGCGCCATCGTCTTCGTCGACCCCGAGGAGGCGCTCTCGCTCGACCTGGCCGAGTCCAACGCGCACCTGCTGCCGCGCTTCCTGGCCAGCGACGTCTACCGCGCCTGGACCACTGTCTAGACTCGGACGGGAGCGACTCCAGGCTCCCCCCACCCCAGCCCGGGAGGACTTCACACGCATGGGCCACCTCCGGCAGATCAGCGGTCCGGCCGACCTGCGCCGCCTCGACGACCGCGAGCTGACCGAGCTCGCGGCCGAGATCCGCGACGAGCTGATCCGCACCTGCTCGCCCCGTGGCGGCCACCTCGGACCCAACCTCGGGGTCGTCGAGCTCACCCTCGCGCTGCACCGGGTCTTCGACTCGCCGCGCGACCGCGTCGTCTGGGACACCGGCCACCAGGCGTACGTGCACAAGATGGTCACCGGGCGCGCCGCGCAGTTCGACACCCTGCGCCAGGAGGGTGGCCTCTCCGGATACCCCAGCCAGGCCGAGTCCGACCACGACCTGGTCGAGAACTCCCACGCCTCCACCGCGCTCTCCTACGCCGACGGTCTCGCGAAGGCCTACGCCCTGCGCGGGGAGGACCGCTTCGTGGTCGCCGTCGTCGGCGACGGCGCGCTGACCGGCGGCATGTCGTGGGAGGCGCTCAACAACATCGCCGCCACCCCGCCCGCGGGGCAGCGGCGCCGCCTCGTCGTCGTCGTCAACGACAACGGCCGCTCCTACATGCCCACCGTCGGCGGCCTGGCCAACCACCTCACCACGCTGCGCACCAGCCCGCGCTACGAGCAGGTGCTCGACATGGTCAAGCGCCGCCTCAACGGCGTGCGCGGCGTCGGGCCGGCCGTGTACGACGCGCTGCACGCGATGAAGAAGGGCATGAAGGACGCGCTCGCGCCCCAGGGCCTCTTCGAGGACCTCGGCCTGAAGTACGTCGGCCCCGTCGACGGCCACGACCGCGCGGCGATGGAGCGGGCGCTGGTGCAGGCCAAGCGCTTCGAGGGCCCGGTCCTGGTGCACGCGATCACCCGCAAGGGCTTCGGCTACGACCCCGCGGAGCGCCACGAGGCCGACCAGTACCACCAGATCGGCCCCTTCGACGTCGAGACCGGCGTCGGCCGGC
>JBQGFI010000465.1:0-2524 GCA_052040065.1 Marmoricola sp. | reverse complement strand
ACCTGCCCGACGGTGGCGCCTGGCTCTACGCCGAGACGGTGCGGATGATCCACGAGCTCAACCCCGGCACCGGGGTGGAGAACCTGGTCCCGGACTTCAACGGCGAGCCCGACCTGCTGGCCGAGGTCTTCGAGTCGCGTCAGGAGGTGCTGGCCCACAAAGTGGAGACGGTGCCGCGGATCTTCAAGCGGATCCGTCCGGCCTTCCGCTACGAGCGGTCCCTGGAGGTCATCACCGCAGCCCGTGACTTCGGGCTGGTGACGAAGTCGAACCTGATCCTGGGGATGGGCGAGACCCGCGAGGAGGTCACCCAGGCACTGGTGGACCTGCACGCCGCGGGGTGTGAGCTGATCACGATCACCCAGTACCTGCGGCCCTCCAAGCTGCACCACCCGGTCGAGCGGTGGGTCAAGCCCCACGAGTTCGTCGAGCTGTCCCAGGAGGCCGAGGAGATCGGCTTCGCCGGAGTGATGAGCGGGCCGCTGGTCCGCTCCTCCTACCGCGCGGGACGGCTCTACCAGCAGGCCGTCGAGGCCCGCGCGAGCGTCTGAGACACTTCTCCTCGCTCCACTCACCGCAGACACGACGAGGCGACGACTCCTGATGGCCACCAAGTCCGGCAAGCCCGCACAGAAGGCAGCCAAGGCACCCAAGCTCTCCCGCAAGGAGCGCAGGGCACGCAAGAAGGCGTCCGGCGAGCCGGGCCGCGTCGCCCAGATGCGCCAGGTCTACCGGATGACCAAGGAGCAGGACCCGGCCGTCGGTCGCGTGCTGCTGCTGTCGTTCGTGCTCGGCTTCGCGGCCGGCTTCGCGCTGCTGCTGCTGATCTTCCGCGACTCCCTGGTCTTCCCGATCATCACGGGCATCATGACCGGGCTGCTGGCGGTGCTGGTCATGCTCAACCGCCGCGCCATGCGGGCGGCGTACCTCCGCATCGAGGGCCAGCCCGGCGCCGCGGCCGGTGCGCTCCAGATGACGCTGCGTCGCGGGTGGAAGATCGACCCCGCGGTCGCCGTCACCAAGCAGCAGGACGTCGTCACGCGCGTCGTCGGCCGGCCCGGCATCCTGCTCATCGGTGAGGGCAACCCGACCCGCGTCGGCAAGCTGCTGCGCGACGAGCAGCAGCGCCACACGCGGGTGGCCGGCGAGGTGCCGATCCACCAGGTCGTCATCGGCTACGACGAGGGCCAGGTGCCGCTGCCCAAGCTCGCCAAGCACGTGCGCAAGCGCGACAAGGTGCTCAAGCCCGCGCAGATGACCGACGTGCTGGCCCGGATCAAGGCCGTCGACGCCCGCCGCTCCCCCGTGCCGATGCCGAAGGGCCCCGTGCCGACCTCGATGAAGGGCATGCGCGGCCAGATGCGCGGCCGCTGAGCCTCCTCAGCGGGGCGGTGCGCCGCCCGCCGTGCGGTCGCCCGACCACCGGTAGGCGCCCGAGCGGGTGGCCAGGTCGTGCAGGCCGCGCCCGGTGGACGGCTCGAAGACCAGCGGCGGCACGACCAGGCAGATCAGCGCCGTGCGCAGCAGCGCACGCAGCAGGTCGAGCGGGCGACCGTCGACGCGCAGCACCCGGATGCCGACGATCAGCTGCCCGAACGACCCGCCGGCGAAGGTGGTGAGCAGGGTCGCCTGCACCAGGAAGGCCAGCAGCACCCACCAGCCCGCGGCACGGTCGTCGAGGTAGCGCCCGATGCCGACGATCCCGACCACGACGAGGATCGAGGCGACCCAGTCGAGGGCGAGGGCGCCGAGGCGGCGTCCCCAGGACGCCGAGGGCAGGCCGTGGGCGGTGGCGGCGTCGGGCACCCCACGAGCCTAGCGGCGGCGTACCTGCCCGAGGGACCGGCAGGCGGCGGGCGGGTGAGACCCGCGTTACACGCGCGAAACAATCCGGATACGGTCGTGCAACTGCCGCTACGTAGGTTCCGACTCGCACCCGCAGCGATGCGACGTGCACACTCACCAGCCGCCACGTGGCCGAGAGATCGGCCAAGGAGGACGAATGTTCAGCAACAGCGAAGAGCTGCTCAAGTACGTCAAGGACGAGGGCGTCGAGATGGTCGACGTGCGCTTCGTCGACCTGCCGGGGGTGATGCAGCACTTCACCGTGCCGGTCTCCTCCTTCGACCAGTCGGTCTTCGACGACGGCCTCGGCTTCGACGGGTCCTCCATCCGCGGCTTCCAGGCCATCAACGAGTCGGACATGCAGCTGTTCCCCGACCCGACCACGGCGTACGTCGACCCCTTCCGGACCTCGAAGACGCTGAACGTCAACTTCTTCATCCACGACCCGATCACCGGTGAGGCCTACTCCCGCGACCCGCGCAACATCGCGCGCAAGGCCCTGGCCTACCTCGCGAGCACCGGCATCGGCGACACGGCGTACTTCGCCCCCGAGGCGGAGTTCTACATCTTCGACAACGTCCGCTACTCCACCGGCGTCAACGAGGGCTACTACCACATCGACTCCGTCGAGGGCTGGTGGAACTCCGGCAAGGAGGGCGACAACCTCGGCTACAAGACC
>JBQGFI010000464.1:0-4745 GCA_052040065.1 Marmoricola sp. | reverse complement strand
GTGGCCGTAGAGCTTGAAGTACCAGTAGGCGTAGGCGGCGAACCAGTTGTTGTTGCCGCCGTAGAGCACGACCGTGTGGTCGTTGCCGACGCCCCGGTCGGAGAGCAGCGCCTCGAACTGCTCCTTGTTGACGAAGTCGCGGCGGACCTGGTCCTGCAGGTCAGTGGTCCAGTCGAGCTTGATGGCGCCACGGATGTGGCCCTTGTCGTAGCTCGTGGTGTCCTCGTCGACCTCGATCAGCACGATGCTGTCGTCGTCGAGGTGCTCCTCGACCCAGTCGGCCGAGACCAGTGCGTTCTCGCGGCTCATGTCTTCACATTCCTTCTCTTGGGTGACATCGGTGGGGTTTCAGGCGGCCGGCTCGGGGGCGCGGTCGCGGGTGGTCAGGCGCTTGCCGAGGAGGTAGACCTCGCACCCCAGGCAGAGCCCGAAGACGGCGTTGAGCAGGGCTGCCACCAGCGCGGCGCCGGTGGCGACGGCGCCCAGCACGGTCAGCCCGGTGAGGTAGCCGGCGAGGCCGACCAGGGCGAAGGCCAGCCCGACGCCCTGGGCGAAGCGTGGTGGCGCGGCGTCCTCGAGGTGCGTCGGCGCGGCCAGACGCGGCCGCACGACGCGACGGAAGAGCCACGCCGCCGGCGTCCGCTGGACACCGAGCCCGACGCCGACGCCGAAGAGCACCGACTGCAGCGCCAGCAGCGCGACCCCGGCGGGGGCGGGCGCACTCAGCAGCACCAGGGCCAGCACCACGCTGGTCAGCACGGCGTTGAACTGCGGACCTCGTGGGTCCACCTGCTCTCGGCTCATCCGTGGGTCTCCTCGTCCTGGGCGTGCGTCAACGGTCGCGACGGGCTCGACGACGCGCGGCGTCGGGGACGACGGCGTCGGTCAGGAGAGGCGACACAGCGACGAGCGCACGCGGCAGTGGTCGACTGCGCGTCGCTTGGTCAGCAGTGTCGTGGGCACGGGGACGAGCGTAGGGCGGACGCGGGGCCGCGCCCCAGCGTGTCTCGACAGGTGGTCACTGAGTCCGTATCGCGAGACGCAGGTCGTCACGCCAGCGCCGCCACGACCTGCTCGGCACGCGGTACGCCGGCCGCACGGGCGATCTCCCGGCCCTGCGCGTCGAGCACGAGCGTCGTCGGTGTGCGCAGGATGCCGAGGCGCCGGACCAGGTCGAGGTGCTCCTCGGCGTCGACGTCGAGGTGCACCACATCCGGGTGGGCCTCGCTGACCCGGCCCAGCACCTGCCGCGTCGTCCGGCAGGGGGCGCAGAAGGCGGAGGAGAACTGGAGCAGGGTCCGGTGCTCCCCCAGGCTCCGGGCGTACTTCGTGCCGGCCAGCAGCGACTCGTCCGGGGCCGCGTCGGCGGAGGCCGCGCGCTCGGGGCGGTGGCGCACGCGCCCGTCGGTCAGCGCCCGCCACCCGCCGTACGCGGCGGCCAGCGCGACGGAGACGAGCAGCACCCAGGCACCGATGGTCATGTCAGCGCCAACGCCGGTCGGGGCCGGATGCTTCCCGGCTCAGCCGCCGGCGAACGGCGGCAGGAACTCCACCGTGGCGCCGGGAGGGACGACGACCTCGGTGGCGTCCTCGGTGGTCACGGGGCGGTCTCCGAGCATCACCGAGCAGCAGCCGATGACGTCGGCGAAGCGACGGTCGCGACCGCTCCGCGCACGCTGCAGCAGGGCGGCGAGCGTCGTGGGGCCGTCGACGTCGAGCACGTCGGCGTCGGAGCCCGCCGCCGCGCGGGCCGAGGCCCAGTAGCGCAGGGTGACGTGGGACTCGTGCGGCGACGCTGCCGGCGCGGGGACGGCCATGGGTATCCTTGGGGCTCAAGTCGGACGGTCCCATCAGCGTAGATGGCCCACAGTCAGGTCAGACCCCACCGGGAGGTGCCATGGGCACCGTGCTGCTGCTCACCAAGTCGATGCAGCCCTCCGCCGACGTGCTGCCGGGGCTCGCGCTGCTCACCCACCAGGTGCGCGTGCTGCCCGCCGAGGGCAGCGCACTGCTGGAGGCGCCCGACCACGACGTGCTCCTCGTCGACGGACGCCGCGAGCTCGCGCAGGCGCGCGACCTGTGCCGGCTCATCCGCACCACCGGCTCGCAGCAGCCGGTCCTCCTGATCGTCACCGAGGGCGGCCTGGCCGTCGTGGCCCACGACTGGGGCGCCGACGACGTCGTGCTCGACTCCGCGGGACCGGCCGAGATCGACGCCAGGATCCGCCTCGGCGTCGCACGCGTCGCCGCCCGGTCGTCCGCCGGCGACGAGGACTCCCACGTGATCCGCTCCGGCGAGGTCACCGTCGACGACGTCACCTACACCGCCAAGCTCGGCCGGCGTGTGCTCGACCTGACCTTCAAGGAGTTCGAGCTGCTGAAGTACCTCGTGCAGCACCCCGGCCGCGTCTTCACCCGCGACCAGCTGCTCCAGGAGGTCTGGGGCTACGACTACTTCGGCGGCACCCGCACCGTCGACGTCCACGTCCGCCGGCTGCGCGCCAAGCTCGGCACCGACCACGAGGCCCTCATCGGCACCGTCCGCAACGTCGGCTACCGCTTCGTGGTCCCACCCCGCGAGCAGGCCAAGGACCTCGAGGACGCCAGCAGCAGCTGACGCCCAGCGACTAGTCTTCTCGAATGGTCGACATCGAGCACGTCGAGGAGTTCGACTGGGCCGCCGAGACGGGTCCCGCCGCCGACGTACGCCGCGTGGCCCGCGCCGCGACGGCGCACGAGGGGGTCTCGACCCTCAACGAGCAGGCGGTGCTGCAGCTCAAGCACCGCGGCCTGCGCGGTGCGTCGCTGTGGGTGGCCCGCGAGGGCGACGTGGCCGTCGGCTTCGCGCTGCGCCACGCCGAGCACCTGCTCGACCTCGCGGTGCACCCGGACGCCCGGCGACGGGGCGTGGGGCTCGCGCTGGCTTCGGCCGCACTGCCCGAGGGCACCCGGGTCGAGGCGTGGTCGCACGCCGACCACCCCGGGGCGGAGCGCCTCGCCCTGCACTTCGGCGTGCCCCGCGAGCGCGAGCTGCGCATCATGCGCCGGCCGCTGCGCGACCTGCCCGAGGTGCCGGCCACCCCCGGCGTGGTGATCCGCGGCTTCGAGGCCGGTGACGAGAGGGCGGTGGTCGACGTCAACGGCCACGCCTTCGCGCACCACCCCGAGCAGGGCCACATGAGCATCGAGGACTTCCAGGAGCGCACCCGCGAGGCCTGGTTCGACGCCGCCGGGCTGCTGCTCGCGGTGCCCGCGCTCGGCGCCGACGGCCCCCCGCTGCTCGGCTTCCACTGGACCAAGGAGCACCGCGACGAGGAGCCGCCGTACGGCGAGGTCTACGTCGTGGCCGTCAACCCCAAGGCCGCGGGACGCGGGTTGGGGCGTGCCCTGACCCTCGCCGGTCTCCACCACCTGGCGGCGCGGGGGTACGACGACGTGCTGCTCTACGTCGACGGCGACAACGAGCCCGCCGTCGCGCTCTACGCCGGCCTCGGCTTCGAGGTCGACCGAGCCGAGGCCCAGTACCGCGGCGTCGTCAGCTTCGACTAGGTCTCGGCCGGCTCGACCGGGGGCCCGATCGGCTACTCCTCCAGCAGGTCGAGCAGGTACTGGCCGTAGCCGCTCTTGACCAGCGGCTCGGCGCGCGCGGCGAGCTCGGCGTCGGTGAGGAAGCCGTTGCGCCAGGCCACCTCCTCGGGGCAGCCGATCTTGGCGTCCTGGCGGTGCTCGATGGTCGCGACGAAGTTGCCCGCGTCGAGCAGGCTGTCGAAGGTGCCGGTGTCGAGCCACGCGGTGCCGCGCGGCAGCACCTCGACCTGCAGCCGGCCCTGCTCGAGGTACTGCCGGTTGATGTCGGTGATCTCCAGCGCGCCGCGCGCGGAGGGCTGCAGCGCCTTGGCCATCTCGACCACGCCGTTGTCGTAGAAGTAGAGGCCCGGCACGGCGTAGCGGCTGCGCGGCTTGGCCGGCTTCTCCTCCAGCGAGATCGCCTTGCCGTCGGCGTCGAACTCGACCACGCCGTACGCCGTGGGGTCGGCGACGCGGTAGCCGAAGACGGCCCCGCCGTCGATGTCGGCGAAGCGTCGCAGCTGCGAGCCGAGCCCGGGGCCGTAGAAGATGTTGTCGCCGAGCACCAGGCACACCGACTCCCCGCCGATGTGCTCCTCGCCGAGCACGAAGGCCTGCGCGAGCCCGTCGGGGCTGGGCTGCACGGTGTGGGTGATGTTGACGCCGAACTGCGAGCCGTCGCCGAGCAGCCGCTCGAAGGCCGGCTGGTCGTGCGGGGTCGTGATCACGAGCACGTCGCGGATGCCCGCGAGCAGCAGCGTCGAGAGCGGGTAGTAGACCATCGGCTTGTCGTAGACCGGGACCAGCTGCTTGCTGGTGCCGAGCGTGATCGGGTGGAGTCGCGACCCGGTGCCACCGGCCAGGATGATGCCTCGCATGGGCCATAAGGTATCGGCCATGCCTCCGCAGCCCGCCCAGTTCCTCGTCACCGGTGGTGCCGGCTTCATCGGCTCCAACTTCGTGCGTCACCTCGTGGAGCACACCGACGCCCGTGTCACGGTGCTCGACAAGCTGACCTACGCCGGCGACCGCGCGACGCTGGCCGACCTGCCCACCGACCGCGTCACGCTCGTGGAGGGCGACATCGCCGACGCCACGCTCGTCGACGGCCTGGTGGCCGACCTCGGCGACGAGGGCGTGCTGGTGCACTACGCCGCCGAGTCGCACAACGACAACTC
>JBQGFI010000463.1:0-6141 GCA_052040065.1 Marmoricola sp. | reverse complement strand
CCGGCACCCATGGTGGGCAGCGGCTCGTCCATGTGGTCCTCGACCTGGTCGGCCAGGCGGGCGGAGCCGGCGTACAGCGCGTCGAGCAGGCGACGCTCGGAGACCGACCCCGCGACCTCCGCGGCCATGATCGGCGGCTGGGCCCGGACCACCGGCAACTGCGAGACGCCGTACTCCGGCAGGATCTGCACGGCCTCGGCGATCGTCTCGGTGGGGTGGGTGTGGACCTGGGGGGGGATGTCGCCCTTCTTGGCGCGCAGCACCTCACCGACGGTGCGACCGCTGTCGGGGTCGGCCAGGAAGCCGTAGCGGGCCAGCCCCGCGTCGTCGAAGACCTTGGTGAGGTAGCCGCGGCCGCTGTCGGGGAGCAGCACCACGATGACGGCGTCCTCGACGCCCTGCTCCTCCAGCTCGTGGGCCAGCTGCACGGCGGCGTGCGCGGCCATGCCCGACGAGCCGCCCACCAGCAGCCCCTCCTCGCGCGCGAGGCGTCGCGCCATGGCGAAGGAGTCGCCGTCGGAGACCTCGATGACCCGGTCGGCCACGTCGCGGTCGTAGGTGTCGGGCCAGAAGTCCTCGCCGACGCCCTCGACGAGGTAGGGGCGGCCGGTGCCGCCGGAGTAGACGGAGCCGTGGGGGTCGGCGCCGACGACCTGCACCCGGGGGTCCTGCTCCTTGAGGTAGCGGCCGACGCCACTGATCGTGCCGCCGGTGCCCATGCCCGTGACGAAGTGGGTGATCCGTCCCTCGGTCTGGCGCCAGATCTCCGGACCCGTCTGCTCGTAGTGGGAGGCGGGGTTGGCGGGGTTGGCGTACTGGTTGGGCTTCCAGGCGCCCTCGATCTCGCGGACCAGGCGGTCGGAGACGCTGTAGTAGCTGTCGGGGTGGTCCGGCGGCACCGCCGTCGGGCACACCACGACCTCGGCGCCGTAGGCCTTGAGCACGTTGCGCTTGTCCTCGCTCACCTTGTCGGGGCACACGAAGACGCAGGAGTAGCCGCGCTGCTGCGCGACCAGGGCGAGACCGACGCCGGTGTTGCCCGAGGTCGGCTCGACGATCGTGCCGCCGGGCCGCAGCTCACCGGAGGCCTCGGCCGCGTCGACCATCTTGATCGCGATGCGGTCCTTCACCGAGCCACCGGGGTTGAGGTACTCGACCTTGGCGAGCACGAGGGCGGAGGTGGTGCCCGCCGTGCGACCGAGCTTGACCAGCGGGGTGTTGCCGATCAGCTCGAGGAGGGAGTTGGCGTAGTCCATGCGGCACAACCTAGCGCCGCGACCCCCTCCTCAGCCGTGTGGGTGCGCGTGCGAGATGGCAACTACCCGGGTCGGCGTGTCGTCGACTATTTTCACATCCGCCCCGTCTGACACATGAAATTGGTGCATACTTCCCACATCTCCGCCACGGCCGCCGCTCGCGGCTCCCCCGACAGAGAGCCTGACACCACCATGTCCCCTGTGCGCCGACGTCTGCGCGTCCTGCTGACCACCACGCTGGGCCTCGCGGTCGTGCTGACCCCGCTGGCCGTGGCCTCGCCGGGGGCCGCCGCGGAGCCGCGTCACCGCACCTCCGCGGCGCCCGAGGTGTTCTTCCCGCTGGTCGGCAGCGGCGGCGTCCGGGACCGCAAGGACTACACCCCTGCCCGCGGCTACACCCGCATCACGGCGCCCTGCGGCAAGAGCGTGCGCACGTCGACCCCCGGCACCGTCAGCGTCCACGAGCGCACCGTCCGCGGAGCCACGCGCTACGCCGTGCGCGTGCGCACCGGGTCGGAGTCGATGTGGACCGCCTACTCCTACCTGAGCCGGGTCTCGGTCAGCGACGGCCAGCTCGTGGCCGCCGGCCAGCGTCTCGGCCGTCTCGGCCAGGTGCCCGGCACCAAGGGCTGCACGCTGCGCTTCAAGGTGGCCACGGGCGCCAAGCCGACCAACGCCTCGATCTGGCTCGACCGCTACGTCGGCAAGGCGCAGCCCACCCGCAGCCTCTTCGACTCCAGCGGCTTCACCGTCGCGTCCTTCAACATCCTCGGCGCCAACCACACCGCCAACGGCGGCCGCAGGGGCTACAAGACCTACGAGTCGCGCCTGGTCCGCGCCTTCCGCCTGCTCGACATGCGCGGCGTCGACGTCGTGGGCCTGCAGGAGTACCAGACCAAGCAGCACGACTTCGCGGTGGCCCGCGGCTACGACAAGAAGTGGGCCAGCTACTTCTACAAGAAGGGCAGGACCCGCGACACCGACAACGCCATCCTGTGGCGTCGCGACAAGTTCGACCTCGTCGAGAAGCACACCTTCACCATCCCCTACTTCCGCGGTACGCCGCGCGCCAAGCCGGCCGTGCTGCTCCGGGAGAAGGCCACCGGTCGCACCGCGTGGTTCCTCAACATCCACAACCCGACCAGCAACAAGAAGCAGGGCAACAACGACCGTTGGCGTGCCGAGGCGCTGCGCATCGAGCGCCAGAAGGTGATCGACCTGCGCGCCCAGGGGCGTCCGGTGCTGCTGCTCGGCGACTTCAACGAGAACACCAAGGCCTTCTGCGCGATGACCGCGGGCAAGCTGATGATCTCGCCCAACAGCCTGCCGAGCACCGAGTGCGCGATGCCGTCCCGCTTCCACTCCATCGACTGGATCTTCGGCGCCGGCCAGGTGCGCTTCACCTCCTTCGCCAAGGACATGTATCCCTTCAAGGCCAAGATCAACGACCACCCGATCATCCTGGCCCGCGCCCACCTGCAGGACTGACCGGAGACCCCTGCGTCACGGGGCTTTCGTAGGATCGGACTCGTGGGGAAGGCAGCGGCAGCACGCAAGCTCGCGTCGGCCGCCGCCTTCGGTGGCGGCGGGCTGACGGCGGCCGGCGCCACGGCGTACGCCCTGCTGCGCGCGGAGGCGAAGTTCGCCCGTCGCGCCATCGGCACCACCAAGGACCGCGTCCCCGACTCCACCGGCTGGTACGGCCGGGGCCGCCCCGGCCCGGCGTTGCGCCTGGCGCTGCTGGGCGACTCCAGCGCCGCCGGCTACGGCGTCCGCACCGTCGAGGAGACGCCGGGCGCCTGGCTGGGCTCGCTCGTCGCCGAGCGGGCCCACCGCCGGGTGCACCTGCGCGAGTTCGCCGTGGTCGGCGCCCAGTCGAGCCACCTCGACGCCCAGGTCACGGCGGCGCTGGCCACCGAGCCCGACGTCGCCGTGGTGCTCATCGGGGCCAACGACGTCACGCACGCCGTGCTGCCCGCCGCGTCGGTGCGACACCTCTCCGAGGCGGTACGCCGCCTGCGCGAGGCCGGCACCCAGGTCGTCGTCGGCACCTGCCCCGACCTCGGCACCATCCAGCCCCTCCCGCCCCCGCTGCGACAGGTGGCCCGTGTCTGGTCGCGCCGGCTGGCGGCCGCGCAGACCATCGCCGTCGTCGAGGCGGACGGGCGCACCGTCTCGCTCGCCTCCATCCTCGGGCCGGAGTTCGCCGCGGCGCCGGCGCTGCTCTTCGGCCCCGACCAGTTCCACCCCTCCGCCGCCGGCTACGAGGCGCTGGCCCGCGTGCTCGTCCCCTCGGTCCTGGCCAGCCTCGGGCTGCGCACCGACGGCGAGGAGACGCCGCGACCCGACCGGGGCGAGGCGGTCATGCCGATCGGCCACGCCGCGGTGCGCGCCAGCGAGAACGCCGGCACCGAGGTCGACGGCACCGAGGTCGGCGGCGCCAAGCGCGGGGTGGGTGGCCGCTGGGTCACCCTGATGCGCCGCCGGGTGCAGGCCGACGGCACCTCGGAGACCCCGGACGAGCAGGACGCCCCGGCCGACGAGTCGACCGAGGCGTCCGTGTAGCTGCGTCCGACGGACGCGGCGAGGTCAGTCCTGACCGCGCAGGATCGCGAGGATCCGCAGGATGTTGATGTAGATCCAGATGATCGTGACGGTCAGGCCGAAGGCCGCACGCCACGACTCA
The DNA here is from genome assembly GCA_052040065.1 of Marmoricola sp. Taxonomy (GTDB): domain Bacteria; phylum Actinomycetota; class Actinomycetes; order Propionibacteriales; family Nocardioidaceae; genus Marmoricola. Next base: position 2,199 of record JBQGFI010000463.1, on the reverse strand, counting down.
CGCTCGGGCAGCCCGGCCGCGATCCCCTGCTCGACGAAGTCGAAGTCGAGGATCAGGAAGAAGATGCCGGCCGCCAGGCCGATCACCGAGAAGATCAGGCCGGCCATGCCGAAGCCGCCGATGCCGGTGCCCATGCCGAAGAGCGAGAGCACGAGGTTGACCAGCATCACGCCGATCAGGCCGACCGCGAGCGCGACGCCCATGCGGCGCATCTTCGGGGTCACCGTGATGTCGAGGATCTTGTAGGCCGCCAGCGTGCCGACCACGGCGAGCAGCGTGCCGAGCACGGCCTGCATCACCAGCGGGCTGGCGTCGGGACGGTCGAAGAGCGTGCTGACGACCTTGGAGAAGGCGCCGACGAAGAGGCCCTGCATCGCGGCGTACGCCAGCACCAGCGGGGGGCTGATCACGCGCTTGAACGAGTTGACCATCGCCAGCACGAAGCCGCCGAGCGCACCCACCATGCTCAGGGTGTTGAGCGTGACCAGCGCGCTCTGGTCGGTGATCGGGCCGGTCATGATCCACGTCGCGGCCGCGACCACGGTGACGACGCCGAGCGTCAGCGCGGTCTTCTGCACCACGCTGTCGAGCGTCATCCGGCCCTGGTCGACCGTCGGGGTGTCGTAGCCGCGGGGTGCCTCGGGGCCGCCCTGGCCGTAGCCGGTGCTCCACGTCGAGGGGTCGCTGACCTTGCTGGAGCCGCGCCCGTTGAAACCCTCGGCGCGGGTGAAGACGGGGTTGTTGCTCTGCATGGCGTCTCCTTGGATGCCTGGTGGACGACCCTCCGCTCTGGTGGTCGTCGGACGCCCCGATCCTACCGAGGCGTCACCAGCAGAACGGTCGGGGAGGCACTGGTGTTCCCCGCTGTGATCGGATCGTTGTCGCAGGTCAGCAGGTGGTTGTCGGGGTCATCCACCTCGTCGCGGCGGCACGCCGCTCCCCTCGTCCCGCCACAGCCCGACCCGCTCGGCGAAGTCCGCCACGACGCGGTCGACCACGGCCCCGTCGCCGAGGGCGGCGCGCACCGCGCCGGGGTCGTCGTCGGTCCCCGCGGCCCACCGGAGCAGCCGCTGCAGGTCCTCGCGCCAGGCCGGGCGGAGCTCGCCCCACCGGTGCGCCGCGGTGCCGCGGTCGGTGGTCCAGGTGGCGTCGGCGACGCTGACCAGGCCGGCGACCGCGAGCAGGGTCTTGCGGCCGACCCGCCGGGCCAGGACCGGGCCCGGCTCCGCGGCCCGCCACCGCGCCAGGTGCCGGGCGAGGTCGCCGTTGAAGCCCCGCGCGGCGTCCCGGTCGCCGGGGAAGGGGTGCGCGCTGCGGTGGGCGTCGTCGCCCAGCAGGGGCACGCAGTAGTGCCGCAGGAAGACCCGGTTGCCGTACGCCGCGTCGTCGGCCCCGCGGTAGTCGTCCGGCTGCGCGACGCCGACGGCCACCTCGCGGCAGAGCCCACCGAAGCGCCGACCGAGGTCGGCGGCGAGCCGCGCCATCTCCTCGGGGTCGGCGTCGATCGCGAGCAGGTCGACGTCGGAGCCCGGTGACCTCGCGGTGCCGGTCGCGACCGAGCCGTAGAGGTGGAGCTCCCCCACGCGGCCGGCGGCACCCGCCACGGCCTGCTCGAGCACGGCCTCGTAGGCGGCCGGCACCCGCGACCGGTCGGCGCCGGTGGTGATGAGGCCGTCGGGAGTGAGCCCCTCGCGCGGGTCGAGCACGTCACCACCCTTCCTCGTGCGGCGCCGTCCACGCCTCGCGGTGCCCCGGGTGGGGCTCGAACCCACACTGCGCGGCTTTTAAGGCCGCTTCCTCTGCCGATTGGGATACCGGGGCGCCCGGGCGACTATAGGGCGGCTGCGCGTGCCAGCACGTCGTCGATCATCGGCTCGGTCAGCCGGCCGGTGAAGGTGTTCTGCTGCGAGGGGTGGTAGCAGCCGAGCACGGTCAGGGGGCCGTGGGGTCCGGAGAGCACGACCTCGGCGCCGTGACCGAAGCGCGGGCGCGGCCGCGGCACGGCCACGCCGGCGCCGGCGAGCGCCGTGAGCGCGGCAGCCCAGCCGAAGCCGCCCAGGCAGACCACGGCGCGCAGCGCGGGCAGCGCCTCGCGCAGCTCGCGGTCGAGCCACGGCGCGCAGGTGTCGCGCTCGTCGGGCGTCGGCTGGTTGGCGGGCGGGGCGCACCGCACCGCGGCCGACACCCGTACGCCGCGCA
>JBQGFI010000462.1:0-2446 GCA_052040065.1 Marmoricola sp. | reverse complement strand
GTGCTCAACCGCACCCGCTTCGGCTTCGAGCTGCGCGCCACCGGCGCCTCCGAGACCGCCGCGGTGGCCAGCGGCGTCGACAGCCGCCGCATGATCGTCGTGACGATGCTGCTCTCCGGCGCCGTGGCCGGCCTGGTGGGCCTGCCGGTGATCTTCTCCAGCGCCTACAACTACGGCTCGTCCTTCCAGGCCGGGCTGGGCTTCGCCGGCATCGCGGTCGCGCTGCTCGGGCGCAACCACCCGGTCGGCATCGCCTTCGCGGCGCTGCTCTTCGCCTACCTCTCCCAGCAGGCCAACCTGCTCAACATCCTCGCGGGCATCAGCCCCGACATCGTCGCCGTCGCCCAGGGCGTGGTGGTGATGTCGGTCGTGATCGTCTACGAGGTCGTGCGCCGCTACCGCGTGCGTGCCGAGCAGGCGCAGGTCGCCGCCACGCTGTCCGCGGAGCGACGAGCCGCCACCCCGACGGACGGAGCCGCGTCGTGAGCGCCCCCACCCCTGTCGCCGGCACCGCCGCCGCCCCGGAGGAGGAGCGCGGCCGCGGCCGCTGGCGCCTGCTCGGGCTGGTCGCGGCGTTCTTCGTGATGCTCTGCGTCGTGCGCGTGGTCACCGGCGCCGACCAGCTGACCACCGCCGGCACCCTCGGCGTCACCCTCGTGGCCGCGATGCCGATCGCGATGGCCGGCCTCGGCGGCCTCTGGAGCGAGCGCGCGGGCGTGGTCAACATCGGCCTCGAGGGCATGATGATCATGGGCACCCTGGGGGCCGGCTTCTTCGGCTACAACTACGGGCTGGTCGCGGGCGTCCTCGGCGCCGTCCTGCTCGGCGCGCTCGGCGGCGTCGTGCACGCGGTCGCGACGGTCGTCTTCGGTGTCGACCACATCGTCTCGGGCGTCGCCATCAACCTCATCGCGGCCGGTCTCGCCGGCTTCATGGCGGCCGTGTGGTTCACCGGCACCCCCGGTGGCGGGCCGCGGCAGTCGCCGCCGCTCCCGACGCCGCCGACGATCACCGTGCCCGGCGTCTCCGACCTCGCGGCCACCGTGAGCGAGACCGGCTGGTTCCTGGTCAGCGACCTCGCCAACGTCGTGCGCATGCTCACCACGCAGCTCTCGAGCCTGGTGCTGATCTGCCTGCTGCTGCTCGTGCTCAGCTGGTGGGTGCTGTGGCGCACCACCTTCGGGCTGCGGCTGCGCTCGTGCGGCGAGGCCCCGATCGCGGCCGAGACCCTCGGCGTCAACGTCTACCGCTACAAGTTCATCGCCGTGACGATCTCCGGCGGCTTCGCCGGCCTCGGCGGCGCGCTGCTCGCCATGGTCTCCTCCTCGATCTTCCAGACCGGGCAGACCGGTGGCCAGGGCTACATCGGGCTCGCCGCGATGATCTTCGGCAACTGGACGCCGGCGGGGCTGCTCGGCGGCTCGCTGCTCTTCGGCTACACCGGGGCGCTGCAGTTCCGCCAGGGCGAGATCACCGTGCACGCGCTGCTGCTCTTCGTGGTGCTGCTGCTCGTCGTGGTCGCGATCTGGCAGCTGCGCCGCGGCCAGCGCCGCAAGGCGATCGGCTCGGCGGTCTTCGCGGTCGTCTTCCTCGCCTGGTACCTGCTCACCGAGGTGGTCCCCTCGGAGTTCACCGAGATGGCGCCCTACGTCACCACCCTGCTGGTGCTCGCCTTCGCCTCCCAACGGCTGCGGATGCCGGCCGCCGACGGGCAGGTCTACCGCAAGGGGAGTGCCGGGTGAGCGCGGCCGGTGGCGAGGTCGACTGGGAGCAGCTGAGGACCCGCGCGGTCGAGGCCGCCACGCACGCCTACGCGCCGTACAGCGACTACCAGGTGGGTGCCGCCGCGGTCGTCGACGACGGCCGGGTGGTCACCGGCTGCAACGTCGAGAACGCGTCGTACGGCCTGGGGCTGTGCGCCGAGTGCGGCCTGGTCTCCCAGCTGCAGCTCAGCGGGGGTGGCCGGTTGACGCACTTCGTGTGCGTCAACAAGGTGCAGGAGGTGATCATGCCGTGCGGGCGCTGCCGGCAGCTGCTGTGGGAGTTCGGCGGTCCCGACCTGCTGCTCTGGACCGTCTCCGGCGTACGCCGCATGGACGAGGTGCTGCCCGATGCCTTCGGTCCCGACGACCTCGCCTGAGCCGGTGCCCGCACGTGGAGCGACGTCGGGACTCGACCTCGGCTCGGCCGAGCTGGTCCGCGACCCCTACCCGGCGCTGGCCGCGGAGCGCTCGCGGCACGAGGTGGTCTGGCACGAGCCCAGCGGCAGCTGGCTGGCGCTGAGCCACGCCGCCGCGGGTGCGGTGCTGCGCGAGCGCCGCCTCGGCCGGCTCTGGCGCGACCGGGAGCCGGCCGCCGCCCTGGAGCCCTTCAACCTGCTGCACCGCCACCAGATGATGGAGCAGGAGCCGCCGGAGCACACCCGGCTGCGCCGCGCCGTCGCCGG
>JBQGFI010000461.1:0-4079 GCA_052040065.1 Marmoricola sp. | reverse complement strand
CTGGTCAAGGACCGGCGCGACCTCGCGACCTACGAGCGCGTCTTCGACCGCTTCTTCGGGCTCAAGGCGGTGGTCGAGCAGGTCGAGGAGGGCCACTCGCACGCCCACGACGACCTCGCGGACGACGGGCGGCTCGAGGAGTTCACGCTCTCGGAGAATCCCGGCGACAACCCGCAGCAGGGCCACTCCCACGGCAAGCCGGAGGACATCCGGCAGTACTTCGACCCCGAGGACATGGCCCAGCAGTACAACCTGCACCAGGAGGCCAACCGGCTCGACATGGCCGGGATGACCGACGAGATCGTGCTCTCCAACGAGTCCGACCCGGGCATGGGCGAGGCCGCCCGGGTGCAGATCTCGACGTCGCGGATGCACAACCCCGGTGCCCCCGGCGACCTGGTCGCCGCCCCGGGCCTCCAGCTCGACACCGAGCTCACCGTCGCCGAGGAGATGGCGCTGCTCGCCTGGCTCGACGACAAGCTGCCCGACGAGGACGACGACGCCGGGCAGGGCGACGCCTCCGACGACCTCGCGCGGCTGCGCGCCGCCCTGGCCCCGTGGCTCGACCAGCTGCCGCAGCGCCTGAAGGAGCACCTGGAGAAGCTGCTGCAGCTCGAGCGCGAGGTCGAGACGCGCGAGGTCGAGGCGGCGCAGGCCGAGATCGTCGACGAGCAGGCGCGCGCCGAGCTCGAGGAGGGCCTCCGACGGCTGCTGCGCTCGCTCCACGGCGCTCCCCGACCCCGCCGCAAGGTCGCCTCCCGCGGCGTCGTCGACGGCCGGCGCACCATGCGCTCCAACATGCGCTACGACGGCGTCCCCTTCCGCCCCGTCACCGTGAGCAAGGTCGAGGACCGCCCCCGGCTGCTGGTGCTGTGCGACGTGTCGCTCTCGGTGCGCGCCACCTCGAAGTTCACCCTGCACCTGGTGCACAGCCTGCAGTCGGTCGCCAGCTCGGTGCGCACCTTCGCCTTCGTCAAGGACATCGTCGAGATCACCGACCTCTTCAGCGAGCACCGCATCGACGAGGCGCTCTCGCTGGTGATGTCGGGGCTGCCGGCCGGTGGCGTGCTCGACGTCGACGCCGACTCCGACTACGGCCACGCCTTCAGCGAGTTCCTCGACCAGTTCGGGTCGGCGATCAACCGGCGCACGACGGTGGTGGTGCTCGGTGACGGCCGGGGCAACACCAACGACCCCCGGCTCGGGGTCTTCGAGGAGATCACCCGCCGCGCCCGCGACACCATCTGGCTCACCCCCGAGCCGCGCTTCTCGTGGACGCTGGGCTCCTGCGACCTGCCGCAGTACGCCGAGCACTGCTCCCGCGTGCAGGTGGTGCGCAACCTCCACGGCCTCGAGCGCGTCACCACGGCCATGGCCGAGGGCGCCGGAGCGAGGGGACGGTGACCACCCACCCGGCGCATCCCGTCGCCCCGGCGACCGCGGACCCGCCGCCGATCGACCCCCTCGCCCCGCTGGTCGGCTCGTCGTACGTCGACGCGCTGGTGCACGTGCGCGCCTCCGACGGTCTGGGCCGGCACACCCGCGACACCGTGCGGACGCGCCACTTCGACCTGCGCCACGTGGGCGACCGCGTGCACGTGGAGCACCGTCTCGCCCCCGCCCAGGTCGACGACGACCTGGCGGGGCTGCTGGCCGAGGAGCTCTTCAGCCCCGGTTGGCTGCGCGGCTCGGAGCTCTTCGAGCGGGTCTTCACCGGGCTGGTGCGCAGCCTGCACCCCGACCCGCTCGTCGGGTGGCGGCACTTCTACCGCAACACCCTGGCGCGCCTCGACGTCCCGGAGCCGACCCCGTCGCTCGTGGGCGGCCACGGCGGGATCGCCGGCTACGCGCCGGTCTACCACCACGCCGAGTCACTGGTGGCGCCCGGCAGCGTGCTCGAGCTCGGCAGCTGCTTCGGCTTCCTGGCGCTCCGCCTGGCCGCCCGGGGGCACCGCGTCACCGCCTCCGACGTCACGCCCTCGACCATGCGGCTGCTCGCCGCCGTCGCGCCGTCCCTCGGCCACGACCTGCGCACCGTCGTCGCCGACGCCGCCCGCTTCCCGGCCCCCGACCGCTACGCCGACACCGTGCTCGCCGTGCACCTGCTCGAGCACGTCGACGCCGCCACCGGCGACCGCGTCCTCGCCGAGGCGCTGCGCCTTGCCCGCCGCCGCGTCGTCGTCGCCGTACCGCTGGAGGAGGTGGCCGACGAGACCTGGGGCCACGTCCGCACGCTCGACCTCGACGACCTCCGCGCCGCCGGCGCGGCCTCCGGCGCGGCGTACGACGTCCACGAGCACCACGGCGGCTGGCTGGTGCTCGACCTGTGACCGCAGGTGGTGCACAGCACCACACCAGATGCGTCAGGCGAGCACGACGTAGCGCTCGTCGTCGACCGGGCCACCCCAGTAGGCCGGGTCGTCGAGCACCAGCACCTCGGGACGCCGCCCGAGCGCGCTGAGCGCCTCGGCCACCTCCCCGGCGGCCAGGCCGGCACCGGTGTGCCAGCGACCCTCGACCAGCACCATCCGCCCTCCGGGGCGCAGCAGCGCCTCCCACCGCGCCAGCGCCTCGCGGGGGTCGGGCACGGCCCACAGCACGTGCCGGCACAGCACGACGTCGGTCGAGGCGGCGGCGTACGGCGGCCGGGCGGCGTCGCCGACGCGCAGCTCGACCTCCATGCCGGCCGCGGCGGCCTTGGCGCGCGCGGCCGCGACCATCCGGTCTGCCACGTCGAGACCGCGCACCCGGTGACCGAGCTGCGCCGCCAGCACCGCGAGCGAGCCGGTGCCGCAGCCGAGGTCGACGACGTCGGACGGCGTCGCCGGGAGGTGCGCCTGCAGCAACGCGCGCCAGGCGCGTCGTACCGCCGGGTCGGCGAGGCCGTGGTCCGGCTCGTCGTCGAAGCGCGCCGCCTGCTCGTTCCAGAAGTCCGCCGCGCTCACGCTCGTCTCCTCAGGCGTCGACGTAGGGGATCGTCTGGGGGCCCTCGGGGAGCACGCAGACACGGGAGTCGGGGCCGGCGTCGTGGAGGGCGCGGAGGACGGTCTCGGCGACGTCGTCGGTGTGGCCGAGGTGGGCGCTGGCGAGCGCGTCGGCGTCGAGGTGGTCGGAGCGCACCACCACGTCGGCGTGGGCCTGCACCTTGGCCTGCACCTGCACCTGCCACTGGTCGGGCACGGTCTCGGTGCGGGCGGCGATCGCGGCGAGCAGCGCCTCGGGCGAGCTCTCGGAGGCCAGCACCTCGCGGTAGGAGCCGTGGTCGGGGAAGCCGTCGCGGCACTCGGCGGCGCACACGATGGTGCCGCCCTCGCGCACCACCGTCATCGCCGCCGACATGCCCTTGACCGCCTGGTAGAGGTTCTGGTCGAGCGGGTAGCCGGAGTTGGTCGTCACCACCACGTCGTACGACGTGGGCACGGGCTGCATCGCGAGCCGCTGCGAGGCCTCGCGGGCCGCGGCGTGCATCGCGGAGGTGGGGCCACCGAAGGCCTCGACGACGTGCTGGTCGCGGTTGAGCACCACGTCGAGGGAGAAGTCGACCCGTCCGACCGCCTCGACCACGGCGCGGATGTCGTCGTGCACCGGGTTGCCCTCGCAGATGGCCCACGTGGCCCGCGGGTCGCCGATGCGGGCGGCGTCGTGCAGCGTCAGCACGGTCTCGAGCCCGGCGAGACCCGGCGCCACCAGCTTGGGGCCGCCGGAGAAGCCGGCGAAGAAGTGCGGCTCGACGAAGCCGGTGGTGATCCGCACGTCGGCCTCGACCCAGCGCCGGTTGAGGAAGACCGGCACCTCACGGCCGTGGCGGCCGAGCCAGACCAGCGAGGCGTCGTCGCGGGCGTCGTGGTTGACCACCTCGACGGCGTCGTAGACCTCGTCACCGAGCATCCGCCGCAGCTCGGCCTCGCTGTTGCCGCGGTGGGTGCCGGTCGCGACGAGCACCACCACGTCGCTCGGCGCGACGAGGCCCTCGAGCTCGTCGAGCACGGCGGGGATCATCAGGTGGCGCGGCTGCGGCCGGGTGCCGTCGCACATCGAGATCGCGACGGTCTGCCCCGGCGAGACCAGCTCGCGCAGCG
>JBQGFI010000460.1:0-12230 GCA_052040065.1 Marmoricola sp. | reverse complement strand
GTGCCGAGGCCGCAGCTCCCGCGCGACCACGCGCGCGGGGGGACGGCGGCTGAGGCGGGTGCGACCGAGCAACGCACCCGCACTGCCGAGGGTGGGCAGCCGCTGTCCCGCACGCCCGGTCCCCCAGGGGCCGGGCGTGCTGGCGTCTACGGCCCGTGCGCTGCGTCCTCGTGGACGGCGAGCACGCCCCGCCCGAGCCCGACCCGCTGGACCAGGGTCGGGTGGCTGCCGAACCACCACTGGCTGAGCGCCGGCGGGTCGGGGTCGGCGAGCGAGCGGGTCGCCAGGCGGACCTGCATCGCCTCGAACGCCGCCACGTCGCCGGTGGCCTGCAGCGCGACCCGGTCGGCGCGCGCCTCGATCGCCCGGCTCACGGCGTTCTCGACCGGGCTGGCGGCCAGGGTGCCGACCGCGGTGAGCGCCAGCACCAGCGCCGCCACCTCGGGGCGGGCCGCTCCCCCGGCGCCGCTGCGCCGCAGCAGCCGCTCGGAGCCCAGCAGGAGGCCGAGCACGCCGACCCCGAAGCCGACGCCCAGCGCGGCCAGGGTGGTCCCGAGGGCGACGTCGTGCTCCCGCGCGTGGGCCAGCTCGTGGGCGACGATGCTCAGCGCCTCGTCCGGCGGCACGTCGTCGACGAGGGTGTCGTAGAGCACCACCCTGCGGGTACCGCCGAGGCCGGAGACCCAGGCGTTGAGCGTGGTGGTGCGGCGCGAGGCGTCCGCGACCAGCACCTGCGCCACGTCGACGCCCTCGCGGTCGGCCAGCTCGAGCACCGCGGTGCGCAGGTCGCCGTCGGGCAGCGGCTCGAAGTCGTGGAAGAGCGGCTCGACCAGCACCGGGTAGGCCCACGACCCCGCCACCACGAGCACGGCGGCCACCACCCCCACGACCGCGGGCCAGGCCCGTGGCAGCCGGCGCGCCGTCCCGACCACGAGCAGCACGACGACGGCGGCGTAGACCCACGACAGCGCGAAGGAGACGGCGACGTCGCGCGACCAGGCGCCGAGCGTCTGGGTCGAGAGCCCTGCCTCGACGGCGTTGGCACGGATGACCAGGCGCAGCGGCAGCGTCGCCAGCGCGCCGGCGAGCAGCACCAGCGCGCTCCCGAGCGCCGCCCGCCACCACCACGGCCCGCGCAGCCGGGCGACGAGGCGGGCACCCAGCGTCGTCAGGCCGAGCCACAGCGCCACGAGGAGCGAGACCGCCAGCGACGCCCAGGACAGGTACCGCTGCGCCGTGGCGTACTCCTCGGCGCGCGCCCGCTGCGCGGGGGTGAGCAGCTCCTCGGCGGAGACCGGCACCACGCGGCCGCCGGGCACCCAGTCCCACGGCACGGCCAGCGCGGCGACCACGACGAAGACGACCAGCGTCGTCGCCGCCACCCAGCACGACGTGCGCCGCGCCCGTGACGACGGGGCTGCCGGGACGACCACGCGGTCAGCCTGCCACGCCCGCCAACCGTCGGACGTCGTCACGCCAGCGGCCCACGAAGGCGGCCTCGGTGGTGCCGAGCACCTCCTCGAAGGCGCGCGCCACGGGCGTCCCGCCGTCGACCGCCTCGTAGAGCCGGACCAGCCCGGCCTCGCCGTGCTCCTGGGCCAGGAAGCGGCAGGCCAACCACGCCTCCTCGTAGGTGGCGGCGAGGTCGGCGGCGGTCGGACGGAGGTCCTCGGCCGTCGGCAGCCGGTCCGGCGGGCCCTCCTCGCGCACCCGCCGGAGCACCTGGCGGGCGGCCACGTCGACCGGCACCGAGCCGTCGGCCAGGGCGACGTAGTCGGCGAACCCCTCCAGCAGCCACACGGGCACGTCGGCGAAGGGGGCACCGACCGCGACGTGCGTGGCCTCGTGGGTGAGCACCACCTGGGCGCCGCGCCGGGACAGTCCCTCGAAGACCCCGGGATTGAGCATCACGCGCACCGGGCCGCCCCGCCGGTCGTCCCCGGAGACGGCCGTGGCGAGGCCGGCGATGGCGTCGTACTCCCCCGGCGGCGCCGCCAGGGCCGCGTCGAGCTGTGCCTGGTCGGCCGGCACCTCGACGACGAGGTCGCCGGCCCAGGAGGGCAGCACCTCCCGCACCTGCTGCAGCGCACGGCGTGCCAGGCCGGGGTAGCGACCGGGGTAGCGACCGGGGTCGCCGGCCACGGCGACCAGCAGCCGACCCTGGCGGACGACGTCGAGCGGCGCCTGCAGCCACAGCGGCGTGCGGGTGCCGGAGCCGCCCCCGAAGCCGACGACCCGGGGCCCGGCGGCCGTCGGCACCAGCAGCACCCGACCCTCGACCGTCGTGGCGCGGCGGTCGACGCCGGCGTACCCGAAGCGCAGCGAGAAGCGCGCGGTGCTCACGTCGTCGCCGTGCTGCACCCGCTCGGCCTCGCTCGCGGGACCGTCGTCGGCGAGGTAGCGCACCCGCAGCCGGTCGACGTCGAGCGCCTCGGCGTTGGCCACGGCGGCGGCCAGCAGACCGGCGCCGTCACCCGCGCCCAGGGCCCGCGCCGCGGGGACATCGCGGTCGCGGAGCGCGCGGTCGAGGTCGTCGACGAGCCGTCGCGCCTGCGTCGCCTCGACGGCGCCACGGGAGGAGGAGGCCGCCGGCCGCGGCGGCTCCACCTCGACGCCGCCCTGGCACGCCGTGCCGGCGAGCAGCACGAGCGCGACCAGGAGCGCGACGAGGAAGGACCGGGGCGCGGACGGACCGCGCCCCGACGGCTCAGCCGGGACGGACCGCCCCGGAGTAGGGCATGTCGTGGAGACCGGAGACCTGGACACCGCTGCCGGGGTTCAGCGCGTTCACGACCTGGCCGTTGCCGACGTAGAGGCCGACGTGGCTGATCGGGGAGTAGTAGAAGACGAGGTCACCTGGCTGCAGCTCGCTCTCGGAGACGGGCGTGCCCGAAGCGTACTGGGCACCGGAGTTGTGCGGCAGCGAGACGCCCTCGGTCGCCCAGGCCGCCATCGTCAGGCCGGAGCAGTCGTAGGCGCTCGGGCCGCTGGCGCCCCACACGTAGGACTTGCCGACCTGGGCCATCGCGAAGTCGACCGCGTTGTTGGCGGCGGCCTCGGCGGCCGCAGCGGCGGCCTCCTCCTCGCGCTGCGCCCGCTCGGCCTCGAGGCCGTCGAGCTCGCCCTGCTCGGCGGCGAGCGCCCTGCCCGCCTGCGCGGCACGGGCGGCCGTCCGCTCGGCCTCCGCCCGACGCTCCTGGAGCACCTCGCGCACCTCGGCGCGACGCTCGCGGAGCTGGTCCACCGCGGCGGCGGTCTCGGTGATGCGCTCGGCGCGGCCGTCGGTGTCCTCGGTCACCATGGCGACCCCCGCGAGCAGGTCCTCGGAGGTCTCGGGGAGCGGCTCGTCGGCCACCGGGACGACGGCGCCGCCGCCGTCGGTGTCGGTGTCGCCGACCATCACCCCGCGCGCCACCTGGGCGCGCAGCGTGTCGGCGAGGCGGTGCTGCTCGCGGATGCGCTGGGTGAGCCGCTCGACCTTCTCCCGGCTGGCGGTGGCCCGGTCGCGCGCCGCGGCGAGGTCGGCCTCGCGCTGCCCGGCACGGGCGTCGAGGCGCTCCACCTGGGCCTGGGCCCGGTCGATGCGGGCGTCGAGGTCGTCGGCGCTGGCCGGCGAGGCGGCGAGCATGCCCACGCCGGTGAGCCCGAGCGTCGAGCAGAGAGTCATGGCCGCCACGCGTGGGACGACGCCCCGGAGCGGGACGAGCGGTGGGCGGGGGGCACGGTGGGCAGGCTGGTACCTACGGCCGTCGGTCACGAGCGGACCGTCTCCTCTTTGTGTAAACGCCTACCAGGTCAGCTGACGGGTTCGGGCCCAAAGAACGCCCTACCGGTGCCCCGCACCGCGGTCAGCGGCGCAGCACCCCGGATTCACCCCGTGGCCCGCGTGGTCGCCCACGTGGACCGGTTGGGTCCCCGGCTCCGGCACCGCTCTCCCCCGAGGTAGTGGTGCCCGATTCGGCGCGGCCCCCGAGCACACCCGGTCGGTGCGCTGGTCCGAGGGCCAACAGCGCGCCACGGTAGGTCACTCCTCCGGCAGGGTCCAACTCCCCCGTCACGGTCTTGGCTGTGGCCCTGCTCACACCGGGGCCGACACGCGCGGGCGCTCGTCCCGGCGTGTCGCCGCGTGTCGCCCGCCGACGCAGCCGCCGCGAGGACCGCTGCGCCGCGTCGTCAGGCGCTCTCGACGTCAGGTCCCGAGACGGGCAGGACCAGCCGCAGCGGCGGCACCAGCCCCGACCCCGCGAGGACCTCCAGGGCGTGGCGCTCCTCCTCGTCGAAGGCGAGCTCCGGTGGCGGGCCCAGCAGCGCGGTGACCACGCAGTCCTGGCACGCGGGTCCGCGGACCATGCAGGCGTCGCAGTCGATGTGCACGCTCATGTGCGCTCCTCGTGTGAGTCGGTGCGCCACCGGGGGAAGTCGGCGACGCGGCACACGCAACCACCCACCACCGACAGCGACGACGACAGCGACGGCGACGTGAGCAGCCCCACCGGCCTCGCGGTCGTGCCGCCCGCGCGCCGTGCCGTCGGCTGTCGCACCCCCCGCCTACCGTCGGTCGACATGGGCAGGTGGGACGACCAGATGAGCTTCGACGAGCTCGGCCGTCCCCTGCGCGAGATCACCTTCTGCGTGGTCGACCTCGAGACCACCGGCGGGTCCGCCGCCGCCGGCTCGATGATCACCGAGATCGGCGCCGTCAAGGTGCGCGGCGGCGAGGTGCTCGGCGAGTTCCAAACGCTGGTCAACCCCCACGCCGCGATCCCGCCCTTCATCGCGGTGCTCACCGGCATCACCGACCGCATGGTGGCCGGGGCGCCCTCGATCGACAGCGCGCTGCCGGCCTTCCTCGAGTTCGCCGAGGGGTGCGTGCTCGTCGCCCACAACGCCCCCTTCGACATCGGCTTCCTGCGACACTTCGCGACCGCGCAGGGCCGCCCGTGGCCACGCTTCGAGGTCGTCGACACGGCCACCCTCGCGCGGCGCGTCGTCACCCGCGACGAGAGCCCCAACTGCAAGCTCTCCTCGCTCGCCGCCCTCTTCGGCGCCGCCACGACGCCCGACCACCGCGCGCTGCACGACGCCCGCGCCACGGTCGACGTGCTCCACGGACTGGTCGCGCGGCTGGGCGGGCTCGGGGTCCACACGCTCGAGGAGCTGGTCACCTTCAGCTCCCGGGTCAGCCCGCAGGTGCGGCGCAAGCGACACCTGGCCGAGCACCTGCCGCACGCGCCGGGGGTCTACCTCTTCCGTGACGCCCAGGAGCGGGTGCTCTACGTCGGCACCTCGCGCGACCTCCGCACCCGGGTGCGGTCCTACTTCACCGCCTCCGAGACCCGCACCCGCATCGGCGAGATGGTGGGCATCGCCGAGAGCGTCTCGCACGTCGAGTGCGCCACCCCGCTGGAGGCCCGGGTGCGCGAGCTCCGGCTGATCGCCGCGCACCGGCCGCCGTACAACCGGCGCAGCCGCCGCCCCGACAAGGTCCACTGGCTCAAGCTCACCGTCGAGCCGTGGCCGCGGCTGTCCCTGGTGCGGCGCGTGCTCGACGACGCCGAGTCCGGCGCGGAGTACCTCGGCCCCTTCTCCTCGCGCCGCACGGCCGAGAAGTGCCTCGCCGCGCTGCACGAGGGCTTCCCGCTGCGGCAGTGCGGCGGCCGGCTGCCGATCGTGCCCACCGGCACCGCGTGCGCGCTGGCCGAGCTGGGTCGCTGCACCTCTCCCTGCGACGGCAGCGTCGACCTCCCGACGTACGCCGCGCTCGTCGAGTCCGTGCGCAGCGCCCTCCGGGGCGATCCGGGCCGCGTGGTCGAGGCCCTGGAGGCGAGGATGGCGCGGCTCGCGGCCGAGGAGCGATTCGAGGAGGCCGCGGTGCACCGTGACCGCCTGGCCTCCTTCGTGCGCTCCGTCGCGCGCTGCCAGCGGCTCTCGGCGTTCACCCGGCTGCCCGAGCTCGTGGCCGCTCGCCGCGAGGACGACCACCGCTGGGCCGTGCACGTGGTGCGCCACGGGCGCCTCACCGCGGCAGGCGTGATCCCCACCGACGCGCACGCCGGCACCTGGGTGCGCGAGCTGCGGATCTCCTCCGACACCGTGCTGCCGGGCCTCGGGCCGACCCCGGCGGCCAGCGCGGAGGAGTCCGAGCAGCTGCTGCGGTGGCTCGAGCAGCCCGGCGTGCGCCTGGTGCACGTCGAGGGCGAGTGGTCCTGCCCGGTGCGGGGCGCCACGCGCCACCTGGAGGTGCACGACGCGGTCGAGGCCTCGCGCGCCGAGCTGGTGCCCTTCGACGAGCGCAGGCCGCTGGCGACGGTCCACCAGCCGGTACGTTGACCCCATGATCACCGCCATCGTCTTCGTCAAGGCCGACGTGGCCCGGATCCCGGAGGTCGCCGACGCGATCGCCGGGCTCGACGGGGTGAGCGAGGTCTACAGCGTCACCGGCCAGATCGACCTGATCGCCCTGGTCCGGGTCACCGACCACGACGACGTGGCCCGCGTCGTCGCCGACCAGCTCAACAAGGTGGCCGGGGTGCTCGAGACCGAGACCCACATCGCCTTCCGCACCTACTCCCGCCACGACCTCGAGGCTGCCTTCTCCCTCGGCCTCGACTGAGGCACTCCCCGCCTCGTCGGGCTAGCCTCGCGCCCCATGACGTGGCTCGACGCACTCGGCTGGGCCGGCTCGGCCCTGCTCGTGGTCTCGGTGATGCAGAGCCGGGTGCTCCGGCTGCGCGCGCTCAACCTGGTGGCCTGCGTGGTCCTCGCCTGGTTCAACGCCGCCCTGGAGATCTGGCCGATGGTGGCGATGAACCTCGCGCTGGTCGCGATCAACCTGTGGCACCTGCGCGCCCTCCTCGGCACCCGTCACGACGAGGCGGCGTACACGGTCCTGGAGGTCGGCCCCGACGACGAGTACCTGCGCCACGTGCTCCGCGTGCACCAGGCCGACATCCTGCGCCACCAGCCCGACCTGGTCTGGGACGGCGCCGAGCCGGGGCGGGCGGCGTTCCTGGTGCAGCGTGGCGACGAGACGGTCGGCGTGGTGCTGGTGCGCGACGACGGCGACGGCGTCGCCCGCGTCGAGCTCGACTACGTGACCCTGCGCTACCGGGACTTCACGCCGGGAGAGTTCGTCTGGCGCCACAGCGAGGTCTTCCGCGACCGCGGCTTCACCGAGGTGGTGACGCCGCCCCGCATGGTGGCGCCGTACTACGAGCGGCTCGGCTTCAGCCCGGCCCCCGACGACTCGGGCAGCTGGCGCCTGAGGCTCTGAGGCCCTCAGCGGCTGGCGGAGATCCAGCGCTCGAGCGTGGCGGCGGCCGCGCCGGAGTCGACGGCGTCGGCCGCGCGCACCAGGCCTGCCGCGAGTCGCTCGGTGACCGACCGGCCGGCGTCGTCGCCCTCGTGCACGGCCAGCGCGGCCGCGGCGTTGAGCAGGACGGCGTCGCGCACCGGACCCTGCTCCCCCGCGAGGAGGCGGCGCACCACCTCGGCGTTGTACGCCGCGTCGCGGCCACGCAGCTGCTCCGCGGTGCCCGGGGCCAGCCCGAGCTCGGCGGGGTCGACGGTGTGCGGCTCGACGTCGCCGCCCTCCACCAGCCACACCGTCGAGGTCGTGGTGGTGGTGAGCTCGTCGAGGCCGTCGTCGCCGCGGAAGACCCACGCGTCGACGCCACGGCGGGCGAAGACACCGGCCATCACCGGCGCCATGGCGGGGTCGGCGCAGCCGATCGCCTGCGCGGCGGGCCGCGCCGGGTTGGCGATGGGGCCGAGGAAGTTGAAGGTCGTGGCGATGCCGAGCTCGCCCCGCGCCGCCGCGGCGTGCCTCATCGCCGGGTGGAAGGCCGCGGCGAAGCAGAAGGTGATGCCGGCCTCGTCGGCGACGCGCGCGACGTCGTCGACCGGCAGGTCGAGCCGGATGCCGAGCTGCTCGAGCACGTCGGCGCTGCCCGCCTTGGAGGAGGCCGAGCGGTTGCCGTGCTTGACGACGGTCGCCCCCGCCCCCGCGGCCACGATGGCGGCCATCGTGGAGATGTTGACCGAGAACGAGCGGTCGCCGCCGGTGCCGACGACGTCGAGCAGCCGGCCCTCGACGTGCAGCGGCTTCGCCGCGGCGTACATCGCGGCGACCAGGCCCTCCATCTCGGCCACCGTCTCGCCCTTGGCGCGCAGGGCGACCGCGAAGCCCGCGACCTGGGCGGTGGTCGCGGCCCCGGCCAGCACCTGACCCATCGCCCAGGCGCTCTGGTCGGCCTCGAGGTCGTGGCCCTGCACCAGCCGGGTGAGCACCTCGGGCCAGGTGTGCGACACGCCGCCTACCGGGCCGGGACGCGCGAGGAGAGCAGCCGCGCGGCGGTCTCCGCGAGCTCGACCGGGTCGAGGGGATGGGCGACGGCGCCCTCGGCCCGAGACCAGGTCGCCAGCCAGTTGTCCTGAACCCGTCCGGTGAGCACCAGCAGCGGCGGGCACTGGTAGATCTCGTCCTTGAGCTGGCGCGCGATGCCCATGCCTCCGGCCGGCACGGCCTCGCCGTCGAGGATCGCCAGGGCGATGCCGCCGGCGTCCATCTGCTGGATCACCACGGGCTCGGTGGCCACCTCGACGTACTCGGCCGGCGGCAGGTCGGGGTGCGGCTGCCTGCCGAGCGCCAGCACCACCTGCTGGCGGGTGTCGACGTCGTCGCTGTAGACCAGGATCCGCAGGGACCCGGGCTGGCCTGAGGTGCCGGAGGTGCCGGGGGCACCGGGGTCGGTAGCAGAGTCGCTCACGGGCCGGAGCCTACCGTCGCCGGACTCACACGGACTTCTGCGTCCCTGCTCAGCGGGCTCTCATCTGCCACCGGCGACGAAACACCAGCCCCAGGGGTGCTCACGTTCGGACCGTCGGGCAATAATGGGCGCGTGGCGACAGCAACGGCTATCCCGGCGTCCCGGCTCCACGGGCACCACGACCGTCCCAGCATGGTCAGCGTGGGCACCATCGTGTGGCTGTCCAGCGAGCTCATGTTCTTCGCGGCGCTCTTCGCCGCGTACTTCACGATCCGCTCGGTGAGCCCCGAGCTGTGGGCCCAGGAGACCGAGCTCCTCAACATCCCGTTCTCCACGACCAACACCATCATCCTGGTGCTGTCGTCGGTGACCTGCCAGCTCGGCGTCTTCAAGGCCGAGGACGGCCAGGTCGGGCGCACCGGCTCGGTCTTCCAGGTCAAGCAGTGGGGCCTGCGGGAGTGGTTCATCCTCACCTACGTCATGGGCGCCATCTTCATCGGCGGCCAGGCCTTCGAGTACGCCGAGCTGGTCCACGAGGGCCTCACGCTCAGCTCCTCGGCGTACGGCACGGTCTTCTACCTCGCCACCGGCTTCCACGGCATCCACGTCATCGGCGGCCTGATCGCGTTCCTCTTCGTGCTCGGCCGCACCTACCTCGCGCGCAAGTTCACCCACGAGCAGGCCGTCACCGCCATCGTCGTGTCGTACTACTGGCACTTCGTCGACGTCGTGTGGGTCGCTCTCTTCGCCACGGTCTACCTGATCCGCTGAGCGAACTCTCCCCCCACCCAGCCCCGCAGCACTGACCTCGAAGGACTCACTGGTGCGACTCACCCAGAAGCTCCGTCGCCGGCCCTCCCGGCCCGGTCGCTCCGACGCAGGTGTCGCTCGGCGGATCTCCGACCGCCTCTCCTCCCGTCGACGCAGCCGCTTCGCGGCCCCCGCCGTGCTGATGCTCGGGCTGCTGCTGGCCGGTGGCGTCTACGCCGTCGCCAACGCCGCCCTGGTCCCGGGCGCAGCCCAGGCCTCGACCACCGACGAGGACCTCGTCGCGCAGGGTCGTGCCCTCTTCCTGGTCGGCTGCTCCTCGTGCCACGGCAAGAACGCCGAGGGCATCCCGACCAACAAGGACAACAACTACGGTCCCTCGCTGGTCGGCGTCGGCGCCGCCTCGGTCGACTTCCAGGTCGGCACCGGCCGGATGCCGATGTCCAACCCGGGCACCCAGGCCCAGCGCAAGCCCCCGGTCTACAACGACGAGGAGATCGAGGCGCTGGCGGCGTACGTCGCCTCCCTCGGCCCCGGCCCCGCCGTCCCCGACTCCGAGCAGTACTCCACCGAGGGCCTCGACAACGAGTCGGTCGTGCGCGGCGGCGAGTTCTTCCGCACCAACTGCACCGCGTGCCACAACTTCGCCGGCGCCGGCGGCGCACTCCCCCGCGGCCGCTACGCACCGAAGCTGACCGGGGTCTCCAACAAGCACATCTACGAGGCCCTGCTCACCGGCCCGCAGCAGATGCCCGTCTTCTCCGACGCCGTGCTGACCCCCGAGGACAAGCGCGACATCATCGCCTACATCAACTACACCAACGACATGCCGGAGCAGGGTGGCTTCTCCCTGGCCCGTCTCGGCCCGGTCACCGAAGGCCTGGCGGCCTGGCTCATCGGCATCGGCAGCCTCGTCGGCTTCGCCGTCTGGATCGGCACCGCCTCGACCCGCACCACCAAGAAGAAGAAGGAGGCGGCGTCGTGAGCACCACCGATCGCGAGCTCGCCGAGATCGAGGGCGACCCCATCGCCGACCCGGGCCTGCCCGAGCACCTGCCGCGCGCCACCGACGTCGACGAGGACGCCAGCAGGCGTGCCGAGCGCCAGGTGGCGATGCTCTTCGGCCTCTCCAGCGTCTTCACGGTCCTCTTCGTCGTGGCCTACTTCGTCTTCGGCGTCGGCGACGACCTCGACACCTTCCTCGGCTTCGGTGCCTCCAACCTCTTCCTCGGCCTCACCCTCGGCATGGCGCTGCTGCTGATCGGCGTCGGCACCATCCACTGGGCGCGCAAGCTCATGGCCGACCACGAGATCGTGGAGTACCGCCACGCGGCGGCGTCCACGCCGGAGGACCGCGAGGAGACCGTCGGCATCCTGCAGACCGGCCTCGAGGAGTCGCAGATCGGGCGCCGTCCGCTCATCCGCAACTCGCTCCTGGGCGCGGTCGGCCTGCTGGTGGCGCCCGCCGGGGTGCTGCTGTGGGACCTCGGCCCCACGCCGGGCAACAAGCTCAACACCACGGTCTGGCGCGAGGGCATGCGCGTGGTGCAGGACATCTCCGGCACCCCGATCAGGCCCGAGGACATGGAGGTCGGCCAGCTCGTCAACGGCGAGCCGGAGATCTTCTTCAACGACGTCGACGACGAGGAGCAGATCGAGGGCCACGAGCTGCTCGTCGAGAAGGCCAAGGCGGCCGTCGTCATCGTGCGGATGGATCCCGACGACGTCACCCCGTGGCCCGGTCGTGAGGACTGGGGCATCGACGGGATCCTGTGCTACTCCAAGATCTGCACCCACGTCGGGTGCCCGATCTCGTTGTGGGAGCAGACCACCCACGACCTCCTGTGCCCCTGCCACCAGTCGACCTTCGACCTCGCCGACAACGGCAAGGTCGTCTTCGGCCCCGCGGCGCGACACCTGCCGCAGCTGCCGTTGGCGGTCGACGACGAGGGGTACCTGATTGCCAGAAGCGACTTCACCGAAGCGGTGGGGCCCAGCTTCTGGGAGCGCGACAACGATGAGCCCGGACCGGAGTGAGTGAATCATGAGCGCTGAGACGAGCTCGGCCAGCGTGGCGCCGTCCAACGGACGCACCGCGGCGAAGGCCGGCAAGCCCTCACGGGTCGGAGCCGCTGCCACCTGGGCCGACGACCGGCTCGGACTGGCGGGGGTCGCCAAGAAGAACCTGCGCAAGGTCTTCCCGGACCACTGGTCCTTCATGCTGGGCGAGATCGCGCTGTGGAGCTTCGTGGTGCTCCTGCTCAGCGGCGTGTTCCTGACCTTCTGGTACCGCCCGAGCATGGCCGAGGTCATCTACGAGGGCTCCTACAGCCCGCTGCGTGGCCTGCACATGTCCGAGGCGATGGCCTCGACCATCCACATCTCCTTCGACGTGCGCGGCGGTCTGCTGATGCGGCAGGTCCACCACTGGGCCGCCCACCTCTTCATCGCCTCGATGATGATCCACCTGCTCCGCGTCTACTTCACCGGCGCCTTCCGCAAGCCGCGCGAGCTCAACTGGGTCATCGGCTGCCTGCTGCTGCTCCTGGGCACCCTCGAGGGCTTCACCGGCTACTCGCTGCCCGACGACCTGCTCTCCGGCACCGGCATCCGCGCCGCCGACGGCTTCATGAAGTCGATCCCGATCGTCGGCACCTACGCCAGCTTCCTGCTCTTCGGCGGGGAGTTCCCGGG
>JBQGFI010000459.1:0-1695 GCA_052040065.1 Marmoricola sp. | reverse complement strand
CGCGTCGTGGGTCTGCGACTTGACGGTGCCTTCGGAGCAGGAGAGGGCGCGGGCGGTCTCGGCGACCGACAGGTCCTCGTAGTAGCGCAGCACGATCACGGCGCGCTGGCGTGGGGCGAGCAGGGCCAGGGCGGCCAGCACGGTCGGCCGCAGCGTGGGGTCGGCCGGGTCGTGGGCCGAGTCGGGGGTCTGCTCGCTGGGCAGCTCGCGGCGCCACGACTTCTTGCGGATCCACTCCGCGGCCGTGTTGTGCAGCGTCGTGCGGGCGTAGGCAGGGCCGGCGCCGACCTCGCGGACCTTCCCCCACGACGCGTAGGTGCGGGCCAGCGCCGTCTGGACGAGGTCCTCGGCCAGGCCGTGGTCGCCCAGGATCAGGTACGCCGTGCGGTACAGCGATCCCCAGGTGCCGTGCACGAGCTCGGCGAACTCGGCATCGGTGGGTGGTCGGGTCATCCGGCTCCTCCTCGAGACAGGGTGTCATCCCACAAGATGCGTCCCGACCGGGATCCGGTTGGGTGGCGCGACCGTGTGCGAAGGTGGACCGTGGGCTCCTCGATGCTGTCCGACGCCGAGGGACCTGCGCTTCCTGCGCAGTTCCGCCGCTTCTGGTGGGGTGAGGCGGTGTCGGGCGTCGGCAGCGCCGTCACGGGCCTGGCGCTGCAGACGATCGTGCTGGTCACCTTGGCCGGAGGTGCGGCCGAGGTCGGGTGGCTCAACGCCGCCCGCTGGTTGCCCTACCTGGTCCTCGGCCTCGTCGTGGGTGCCCTCGTCGACCGGGTCCGGCGACGACCGGTCATGGTGGCCACGGACCTGGTGCGCGCGACGCTGCTCGCGCTCCTGCCGGCGGCCTGGGCGCTCGACGTCCTCACCTTCCCGCTGCTGCTGGCCGTCGTCCTGGCGTTCGGGACCGTGTCGCTGGTCAACGACGCCGCGTCGCTGTCGTTCGTGCCGAGGCTGGTCGAGCGACGCGACCTCCAACGCGCGCACGCCCGTCTGGACGGTGCCGGCGCCGTGGCACAGACGGCGGGCCCGGCGTTGGCGGGCCTCCTGGTCAAGCTGTTGGGGGCGCCGCTGGCGATCCTGGTGGACGCCCTGACCTACCTGTTCTCCGCGCTCTCCGTGGCGTCGCTGAGGACGGTCGCCGAACCGGTCCCCCCGCGCCGTGCGCAGCGAGGACTCGCCCCCTTGGCGGCGGAGGTCCGCGAAGGCGCCCGATGGGCCTACGGCGGGTCGGGGCTCCGACGCCTCGCCGTGTCCACGCACGTCTGGTTCGCCGGCCAGGCGGTGCTGCTCGTGCTCGTGGTCCCCTACGGCTACGCACGCCTCGGGCTCACCGCGCTGGAGATGGGCCTGGTGCTCGCGGTCGGTGGGGCGGGGGCGTTGCTGGGCGCGTGGCGGAGCTCGTCAGTCGGACGTCGGCTGGGCCCCGGGGGCGCGATCATCTGCTCCTACGGCGTGAGTGCCCTGGGCGTCGTGGTGATGGTCCTCGCGGGGTCGGCGCCGGGTGGCTGGGCGGCCGCCGCGGTCCTCGCGGTCGGTCAGCTGTGCCACGGATGGGCGATGGGGGTCAGCAACTCGCACGAGATGACCATCCGCCAGACCCGTACGCCGGACGAGCTCCAGGCCCGCACCAACACCACGCTCCGCTCCCTCAACCGTGCCGTGGTCGTCGTGGCCTCACCGGTCGTGGGCCTG
>JBQGFI010000458.1:0-2538 GCA_052040065.1 Marmoricola sp. | reverse complement strand
TCCCTTGCACGACCACCCAGTGCTCGGAGCGGTGCACGTGGCTCTGGAGCGAGAGTCGTCGCCCAGGAAGCACGTGGATGCGCTTGATCTTGAAGCCGTCCTCGACATCGATGACGTGCCACGACCCCCAGGGTCGCTCCTCGGACTCCAGTGCCATGCGGTCTCGGGCTCCCCGTGGTGCGGTCGTGTCCTGCTGGTCCGTGCCGGCGTCAGTGTGACCCAACCGCCGGCCGTCGTGCACGTGGTCCGGCTCACCGCGCGCGGAAGTGCAGACCCACGTCGGGGTCGACGAGGACCTCCTGGGCCGCCGGCAGGCCGTCGGCGTCGAGCTGGGCGTCGACAGGCACGTTGCGCTTGAGCAGCGCCAGCGCCACCGGCCCCAGCTCGTGGTGGCGTGCCGAGGTGCCCACGACCCCCACCTGGCGGCCGTCGAGCGTGACGACGCCCTCGCGGGCGGGCAGCCGGTTGTCGGAGCCGTCGAGGTGGAGCAGCGTCAGGCGGCGCGGGGGTCGACCGAGGTTGTGCACCCGGGCGACGGTCTCCTGCCCGCGGTAGCAGCCCTTCTCCAGGTGCACGGCGGTCTCGATCCAGCCGACCTCGTTGGGGATGGTGCGGTGGTCGGTGTCGAGCCCGAAGCGGGGCTCGCCGCGGGCGATGCGCAGGGCCTCGAAGGCCCACAGGCCGCAGGCGGGACCGGCGGCCGCGGCGTACTGCTCGAGCTGCGCGCGCGGCACCAGGTCGTACTTGCCCTCGGTGAGGCTGGTCGGCCTCGCTGCCGCCCCGGCGCCGGCGTCGTCACCGGCGAGGGGGCGCCAGCACACGGCGACCTCGTCGGTGACCTCCGTGACCTCGACGCGCATCATGAAGCGCATCCGCTCCAGGAAGTCGACGAGCGGGCCGGCTGCGCCGGGCTCGACGTGCGCGGTGAGGGCCTCACCGTCGTCGACGACGTACGCCGCGTGCTCCACGTGGCCCTGGGGCGAGAGCACCAGCGCGATGGTCGGCTCCCCCGGCCGCAGTGACTCCAGGTGCTGGGTGGTGAGCGAGTGGAGCCACGGGAGCCGGTCGGGGCCGCTCACGCGGACGACGCCGCGGTGCGAGAGGTCGACGAACCCCTCACCGCGCACGAGGGTGCGCTGCTCGGTGTTGAAGGAGCCGTAGTGCGCCGCGACCGCGGCGTCGGTGCCGTCTCCGCTGACGGCTCCGGGCAGCCCGAGCAGGGGGCTCGGGGCGGCACTGGGAGCGGGCTCGGGGGTCGGGTCGCTCATGCACCCATTGTGGCGCGCCCCTGGGTGGGCCTCCGGCGGGGTCCGCTCACGGCCGTGCGGCGCACTCCGCGCAGGTGCCGAAGACGGCCAGGTGGCCGTAGTCGGGGACGAAGCCGCGCTCGGCGACGAGCGGGGCCAGCGCGCGCTCGACCTCGGCCCGCCCGACGCTGAAGGAGCGCTGGCAGCGACGGCAGACCAGGTGGGAGTGCTCGTGGCCGCGGGCGGAGTGGTAGGTCGGCGCCCGGTCGCTGAGGTGGGCGTGACGGATCAGCCCGAGCTCGTCGAGCAGCTCCAGCGTGCGGTAGACCGTCGAGAGGTTGATCGCCTCGGAGCGCGTGCGCACCTCGGCGTACACCTCGTCGGGCGTGGCGTGCCCGAGCGACTCGACCGCCGCCAGCACCAGCTCGCGCTGGGGCGTCAGCCGGTAGCCCTTGGAGCGCAGCAGGGTCTGCCAGCTGGTCTCCACAGGCTCGACCGACGAGGGCGGCTCGGGCGGCATGGGCTACTGGCGCTTCAGCTGGGCGTGGGTGTGCGACTGGAGCGGGTGGCCCTCTGCCGCCATGTCGAAGGCGTACATGAGGTCGCCGTTGACGTAGCCGTAGAGCCGCTTGCCGCTGGTGTAGTCGCGCGCGGTGGCGGTGCGCACCACCGCGTCGGTGACGATCTCGAAGCGCGGCTGCTCCGGGTGCACCTCGCCGTACCAGGTCTCCACGATGCCGGTGTTGTGGGCCAGCACGACCTCGAGACCGCCGTCCTCCTGCGGACGCAGGAAGCCGGTCTCCTGCGCGGCCTCGCGGACGTGGCCGCCCTGGTCGTCGACGATCCAGGACCGCGCCATGTAGTGCAGGAACGGCCGGCCGTCCTGCTGGAAGATCAGCTCCTGGCCGAACTGGTAGGGCTCGACGCCGGGGTACTCGCCGCGGCCGTTGCCGGCCCACGTGCCGAGCAGCCAGGCCAACCGGGCGCAGCGCGGGTGGATGTTGTCAGGGATCTCGAATGGCATAACGCCCCTGAGTGTAGGACCGCCCGGCTGCGGTCTCGACCGGGCGCGGACGGACAATGACCGTGTGCGAGCCGTGCTGCAGCGAGTCCTCTCGGCGTCGGTGACCGTCGACGGGGAGGTCGTGGGTGCCCTCGAGGAGCCCGGCCTCGTCGTCCTGCTCGGCGTGACCCACGACGACGGGCCCGAGCAGGTCGCCTGGATGGTGCGCAAGGTCCGCGACCTGCGGATCCTGCGCGACGAGCGGTCGGTGGCCGACCTCGGCGCTCC
>JBQGFI010000457.1:0-1988 GCA_052040065.1 Marmoricola sp. | reverse complement strand
CCCCGCCGTCACCCCCGCGGCGCGCACGCACACGCGCGACCGGATCTCGCATACGCGCGGACAGTAGTCCGCGCCGGCGCCCGGCTTATCCGGGTATATGGGTACGCCCGCCAGACTTCTGTCCGCGCGTATGCGACGTCGGGGGCCGCTTCGGGGGCCGCGTCGGGCGGTACGCCGGGGGGCGCGGGGGGTCAGCTGCCGGCGAGCAGGTGCTCGCGCATGACCTCGTTGTGGCGGCGGCAGGCGGCGAGGGCGGCCGCCGTGTCGCCGGTCTCGAGGGCGACGACGATCGGCTCGTGCAGCGCGAGCTGCGAGGCGGCCTCGGAGGGGGCGAGCCAGCCGGGCACCTCGTCGTCGTCGACCCACTGGCGGTACTCGTGCTCCAGCAGCGAGGTGTGCACCCGCTCGTAGAGCGTCGTCAGCACGGGGTTGCCGGCGAGGCCCACCACCGCGGCGTGGAAGACGGTGTCGGCCGCGATCCAGGTCGAGGTCTCGCCGACGCTCTCGGTCAGCCGCTCGAGCGCGCGGCGTACGTCGGCCAGGTCGGCGGCGCCGGCGTGCTGCACCCCGAGCCCCTCCAGCCAGCCGCGCAGCTCGACGAGCGCGTCGAGGTTGCCGGCGTCGGGCGAGAGCAGGCTCGGCACCCGGGGCACGTCGTCGGGGTCGAGGCGCCGCAGCACGTAGGCGCCGCTGCCGCGGCGGCTCTCGACCAGACCACGCAGGGCGAGGGTGCGGATCGCCTGGCTCACCGTCGGGCGGCTGGTGCCGAAGCGCTCGGCCAGCACCCGCTCGGAGGGCAGCTTGGTCCCCTCCTGGAGGTCCTGGCCCTCGATGAGGTCGCGGATCTGCTCGGCGATGGCGTCGGAGAGCCGCGGCACCGAGATGGGGCCGAGGGCGGAGACGTCGAGCTGAGGGCGGCTCATACGGGCGCGTACTCGCCGGCGGCGACGGGCAGGTCCGGGGCCTGCGGCGGGGCGCCACCGGCACCCAGCGCGTCCCACGCGGCCGTGACGACCGCCTGCGTGGTCAGGCCGTACTTGCGGAAGAGGTGCGGACCCGACTTCGCGCCCTCGCCGAAGGTGTCGCTGATGCCGACGCGGCGCAGCGGGCAGGCGTAGCCCCACTCGGCGATCACCTCGGCCACCGCGGAGCCGAGGCCGCCGACCACCGTGTGGTTCTCCGCGGTGACCACGCCCGAGACGGTGTCGACGACGGCGGCGATGGTCTCCTCGTCGAGCGGCTTGATGGTCGGCACGTTGACGATCGTGGCACGTACGCCGGCCCCCGCGAGCACCTCGGCGGCCTGCAGCACGCTCGTCAGCATCATCCCGCTGCCGACGAGGGCCACGTCCCCGCCCTGCTGCAGCACCTGCGCCTGCCCCAGCTCGAAGCGGTGGGTCTCGTCGAAGACCACCGGGATCTCGCCCCGCTTGAGCCGCAGGTAGACCGGGCCGGGCACGTCGGCGATCTCGCGCACCGCCTGCCGGGTCTCCACCGCGTCGGCCACGTCGACGACCGTCATCCCGGGGATCGCGCGCATGATGGCGACGTCCTCGATGGCCTGGTGGCTCGGGCCACCGGGGCTGGAGAGACCGGGCATGAAGCCGACGATGCGCACCGGCAGCCGCGGGTAGGCGATCGAGTTGACCACCTGGTCGAAGGGCCGCCGGGTCGCGAAGACCCCGAAGGTGTGCACGAAGGGCGTCAGGCCCCGGCGGGCCATCGCCCCGGCCATGCTCATCATGTTGCCCTCGGCCATGCCGCAGTGCACGAAGCGCTCGGGCAGCTCGTCCTGGAAGAGGTCGACCTCGCACTGGCGGGTCAGGTCGCCGGAGAGGCAGACGACGTCGTCGCGCTCGCGGGCGAGCTCGACCAGCGCGGCGCCGTACGGCTTGAGCACGGTGGGGTACGGCGCGGGCCGCACGCCGCGGGGCAGGGTCTGCTCAGGCACGACGGGCCTCCAGCTCCTCGACGGCCGCCTCGGCGAG